>JAVRPG010000653.1:0-5373 GCA_032162325.1 Mycobacterium sp.
AGATTCCCGTCGAACAGCGGGCGCCGATCCTGGCTGTCTACCGTCCGCTCGCGGGCAAGGTCGTCGAGGGCTATTGGCGCCAGCTTCCTGACGACGCCGATCACCCTGTCTTCGCGCTGACTGCCAAGGGCTGACCACTACACCCTGTAGTTGAGGCGATCGGCCGTGCTGGAACACTAGTGGTCATGCACCGCACCGACGTCTCCGCGAAGCTCTTCGCCGACGCGTGCGCCGTCATCCCTGGCGGGGTGAACTCGCCGGTGAGGGCCTTTTCCTCGGTCGGAGGCACCCCGCGGTTCATCACCTCCGCGTCTGGGTACTGGCTGACCGACGCCGACGACAACCGCTACGTCGACCTGGTGTGCTCGTGGGGGCCGATGATCCTCGGCCACGCCCACCCGGCCGTCGTCGAGGCGGTACAGCGCGTCGCGGCCGACGGCCTGTCGTTCGGCGCGCCCACGCCGTCGGAGACCGAATTGGCCACCGAGATCATCGGCCGCGTCGCCCCGGTCGAGCGGCTGCGCATGGTCAACTCCGGCACCGAGGCCACCATGAGCGCCATCCGGCTGGCCCGCGGTTACAGCGGCCGCGCCAAGATCATCAAGTTCTCCGGCTGCTACCACGGCCACAGCGACGCGCTACTGGCCGACGCAGGCTCTGGCGTCGCCACGCTGGGCCTTCCGTCGTCGCCAGGGGTGACCGGTGCCGCGACCGCCGACACGATCGTGTTGCCGTACAACAACATTCCCGCGGTGGAAGACGTGTTCGGGCGCTTCGGCGACGGGATCGCCTGCGTCATCACCGAGGCCAGCGCAGGCAATATGGGCACCGTCGCGCCGCTCCCCGGCTTCAACGCGGCGCTGCGCCGCATCACCGCCGACCACCGCGCGCTGTTGATATCCGACGAGGTGATGACCGGCTTCCGGGTGAGCCGATCCGGTTGGTACGGCGTCGATCCCGTGGACGCCGACCTGTTCACCTTCGGCAAGGTGATGAGCGGTGGGCTGCCCGCCGCCGCGTTCGGCGGCCGCCGCGAGGTGATGGAGCGACTCGCACCGCTCGGGCCCGTCTATCAGGCGGGCACCCTGTCGGGTAACCCGGTCGCCATGGCCGCCGGGCTGGCCACGCTGCGGGCCGCCGACGACGCGGCGTATGCCGCGCTGGACGCCAACGCCGACCGGCTGGCCGCACTGCTCGGCCAGGCGTTGACAGAAGCCGGTGTGGCACACCAGGTTCAGCGCGCGGGCAATATGCTCAGCGTCTTCTTCTCCGACGAGCCCGTCCACGACTTCGCCTCCGCCCGCGCGAGTGAGACGTGGCGCTTCCCGCCGTTCTTCCACGCACTGCTTGACGCAGGCGTTTACCCGCCGCCGAGCGCCTTCGAAACGTGGTTTGTCTCAACCGCTCTGGACGATGAGGCCTTCGAGCGCATCGCCGACGCCCTGCCCGGCGCCTCCCGCGCCGGCGCGGAAGCGACAAAACCGGCATGACCGAAAAGACGATCGTGCACGTGATGCGCCACGGCGAGGTGCACAACCCTGACAAGATCCTGTACGGCCGCCTGCCCGACTACCACCTGTCGGAACGGGGACGGGCGCAGGCGCAGGCGGTCGCGGACTGGCTGGCTGCCCGCGACATCGTCTACGTGGTCGCCTCGCCGCTGGAGCGCGCGCAGGAAACCGCGGAGCCGATCGCGATGCGACTCGGCCTGCCGATCGACGCCGACGATGACCTCATCGAATCAGCGAACATCTTTCAGGGCCAACGTGTCTCACCCGGCGACGGCGCCCTGCGCGACCCCCGCAACTGGTGGTACCTGCGCAACCCGCGCACGCCGTCATGGGGGGAGCCCTACGCCGAGATCGCGGCGCGTATGACGGCGGCGTTGCATCGGGCCAGGACCAAGGCGGCGGGTCATGAGGCGGTGTGCGTCAGTCACCAGCTCCCCGTCGAAACGCTCCGCCGAGCGATGACGGGCAAGCCATTGCACCACTTCCCGACGCGGCGCCTGTGCAATCTGGCCTCGCTGACCTCCTTTTACTTCCATGGCGATTCCTACGTCGGCTGGGGATACGCGGAGCTGGCCGGGCAGTGAAGCGGTTGGTGGCCCTGGCAAGCGCGGCGATCGTCGCGCTCGCTGGCTGCTCTACCGGTCACGACGCCGTCGCGCAGCTCGGCACATTCGAATTCGTGGCTCCCGGCGGGAAAACCGACATCTTCTACGATCCGCCCGAAAGCCGTGGCCGCCCGGGCCCGTTGGCCGGCCCCGAGCTGATGGACCCCGCCAAGACGATCTCGCTCGACGACTTCACCGGCAAGGTCGTGGTGATCAATGTGTGGGGGCAGTGGTGCGGACCGTGCCGCACCGAGATCACCCAGCTGCAGAAGGTTTACGACGCCACGCGCGCTCAGGGCGTCGCGTTCCTCGGCATCGACGTTCGCGACAACAATATGAACGCTCCTCGGGATTTTGTTGTCGACCGCAAGGTCACGTTCCCGTCCATCTACGACCCGCCGATGCGCAGCATGATCGCGTTCGGCGGCAAGTACCCGACCACCGTCATCCCGTCCACCGTCGTGCTTGACCGAAAGCACCGGGTCGGCGCCGTCTTCCTTCGCGAACTGCTCGCCGAGGACCTGCAGCCGGTCGTGGAGAGACTGGCGGCCGAGCCGGAGCCGAAGACGTGACCGGTTTCACCGAAATCGCCGCCGCCGGACCGGTACTGGCCGCGTTCGGGGTGTGCGTGCTGGCCGGGCTGGTGTCGTTCGCCTCGCCGTGTGTGGTACCTCTGGTGCCCGGTTACCTGTCCTACCTGGCCGCAGTCGTCGGCGTGGAGGAACAGCCGAGTCGGGTGGCCGTTCGAGCGGCGCGACTGCGCGTCGCGGGCGCAGCTGCGTTGTTCGTGGCCGGGTTCACCTTCGTGTTCGTGCTTGGCACCGTCGCCGTGTTGGGGATGACGACGACGTTGATCAGCAATCAGCTTCTGCTGCAACGCATCGGCGGGGTGATCACGATCGTGATGGGCCTGGTGTTCGTCGGCTTCATCCCGGCGCTGCAGCGCGAGGCCCGGTTCACGCCCCGACAGATCTCTACGCTCGCCGGGGCCCCGCTGCTCGGAGCGGTTTTCGGACTGGGCTGGACACCATGCCTTGGCCCGACGCTTACCGGTGTGATCGCGGTGGCATCGGCGACCGACGGCGCCAGCGTGGCCCGCGGTGTCGCTTTGGTCATCGCGTACTGCCTGGGGCTGGGAATTCCCTTCGTGCTGTTGGCCTTTGGCTCCGCGCGTGCGGTGCAGGGCCTTGGCTGGCTGCGCAGACACACCCGCGGCATCCAGATCTTCGGTGGGGTGCTGCTTATCCTCGTCGGCGCTGCGCTGGTGACCGGGCTGTGGAACGACTTCGTGTCGTGGGTGCGCGACGCGTTCGTCAGCGACGTGACGTTGCCGATATGACGAACGTTTCCCCGAGAGCAGACGCAAAAGGCCCCGAAAACCGGCGTGTCGGGGGCCTTTTCCGTCTGCTCGCGCTGATGCGCAACGCCTGGCGGACCCTGACGTCGATGGGCACCGCGCTGGTGCTGCTGTTCCTGCTCGCGCTGGGCGCCATCCCCGGTGCCCTGCTGCCGCAGCGCAGCCTCAACGAGTTCAAGGTCGAGCAGTACATCGCCGAACATCCCACCATCGGGCCGTGGCTCGACCGGCTGCAGGCATTCGAGGTGTTCTCCAGCTTCTGGTTCACGGCCATCTATGCGCTGCTGTTCATCTCGCTGGTGGGCTGCCTGACCCCGCGACTGATCGAACACGCGCGCACCCTGCGGGCCACCCCCGTGGCCGCGCCCCGCAATCTCGGCCGGCTGCCCAAGCACCACACCGCGGAGGTCTCCGGTGAGCCCGACGCCGTCGCCGCGGCTGTATCTGGCCACCTGCGCGGTTGGCGGCACCTCACCCGCAAGGAGGGTGGCACCGTCGAAATCTCTGCCGAGAAGGGCTATCTGCGCGAGCTCGGCAATATCGTCTTTCACTTCTCGCTGCTCGGCCTGCTCGTCGCGGTGGCCGCGGGGAAGCTGTTCGGGTACGAGGGCAATGTCATCGTCATCGCGGACAGCGGCCCTGGCTTCTGCTCGGCGTCGCCGGCAGCGTTCGACTCGTTCCGCGCAGGCAACACTGTGGACGGCACTTCGCTGTACCCGATCTGCTTGCGGGTCAACGACTTTCAAGCGCACTATCTGCCGACCGGGCAGGCTACGTCGTTCTCTGCCGGTATCGATTACCAGGCAGGCTCCGACCTCAACACCGACACCTGGCGGCCGTACCGGCTGAAGGTCAACGAGCCGCTGCGCGTCGGAGGCGACCGGGTGTACCTGCAGGGCCACGGCTACGCCCCGACGTTCACTGTCACGTTTCCCGACGGGCAGACCCGCACGCAGACGCTGCAGTTCCGGCCCGAAGACCAGATCACGATCCTGTCGTCGGGCGCGATGCGGTTCGACCCGCCAGGGGGCAGCTATCCCGATCCAGACGAGCGCCGCAAGAACCAGATCGCCATCCAGGGCCTGTTCGCGCCGACCGAGCAGCTCGAGGGCACGCTGTTGTCGTCGAGTTTCCCCGCGCTGAACAACCCGGCCGTGGCCATCGACATCTACAAGGGCGACACCGGCCTGGACACCGGCAGGCCGCAGTCGTTGTTCTCGCTGGACTCCCGGCTCATCGAACAGAACCGCCTCACCAAGAAGGCGCGGGTCAACCTGCGCGCCGGCCAGGACACACGGCTCGACGACGGCACCGTGGTGCGGTTCGACGGCGCGGTGCCGTTCATCAATGTGCAGGTCTCCCACGACCCGGCCCAGGTGTGGGTGCTGGTGTTCGCCCTGACGATGATGGCCGGCCTGCTGGTGTCGCTGGTGGTGCGCCGGCGCAGGGTCTGGGTTCGGCTGACACCCGCAGGCCCAGGTACGGTAAGCGTCGAGCTGGGCGGCCTGGCGCGCACCGACAACTCCGGCTGGGGTGACGAGTTCGAGCGGTTGACGCAGCGTCTGCTGGACGTCAACGTTCAGCGAGAAGCGGAGGCACATCGCGTATGAACACCGAGCACGTCGACATCGGGTTGGCCCGCTATTCCGACTGGGCCTTCACCTCGTCGGTGGTGGTCCTGGTGGCCGCGCTGCTGCTGCTCGCCGTGGAGCTGGCGTACTCCCGTGGCCGCCGCGATGAGCGCTTGCGCGAAGAGCAGCTGGTCGGGGCGAAAGTCCAATTCGGCGCCACCGTCGGCGCGGACAGCGCCACCCCGGGCGTCGTCGCCGACGCGGCCAAGCGCCCGCTCGACGAGCGCGTCGGCAAGGCCGGGCTGGCATTGGTCTACGTCGGCATCGGG
>JAVRPG010000654.1:0-5708 GCA_032162325.1 Mycobacterium sp.
GCGCCGCGCGGGCAGCCGAGCAGGCCGAGCTCGACGACGACCGCACCCCGCTGCACCCGATGCGGCTGTACGCCGAACTCAAGCCGCTGCTGGACCGCGACGCGATCGTCGTCATCGACGCGGGCGACTACGGCTCCTACGCCGGGCGGGTCATCGACAGCTACGTGCCGGGCGCGTGGCTGGACAGCGGGCCGTTCGGCTGCCTGGGCTCGGGTCCCGGCTATGCCTTGGCCGCGAAACTGGCCCGGCCCGACCGGCAGGTGGTGTTGTTGCAGGGCGACGGCGCATTCGGGTTCTCCGGCATGGAGTGGGACACGTTGGTGCGCCACGGCGTTCACGTCGTTTCGGTGATCGGCAACAACGGCATTTGGGGTCTCGAGAAACATCCCATGGAGCTCTTGTATGGCTACTCGGTGGTGGCCGAGCTGCTGCCGGGCACCCGCTACGACGAGGTGGTGAAAGCGCTCGGCGGCCACGGCGAGTTGGTGTCGACGCCTGCGGAGGTGCGTCCCGCGCTGGAGCGGGCCTTCTCGTCGGGGCTGCCCGCGGTGGTGAATGCACTGACCGACCCCACCGTCGCGTACCCGCGCCGCTCCAATCTGGCCTGACTCCACAACCGCGAGCGTGCGTGTTTGCACACGACACGCCGAGGGATTCTGTACAAACGCGCACGCTCGCGGGCCGTAATTCAGTGGACTCCTTTAACTTTGGCGTCCATCCTGGTGACGTGGAGGTGCGACTACATTCGTCTGTCGACGAGTTCCGCGCGATCGCGGAGCCGCTGTATCGACGCGACCCCGTCGCGCACACCATCGAGCTCACCCTGCTGGCAGCAAACAAGTTTCCCGCACGACGCGATCTTGCTCACGGTGTGGGACGACGGCACACCCGTCGGCGCTGCCTTACAGACGCCTCCATACCCATTGGCGTGCAACGGTATTCCCGTCAACGCGATGGATACCGTCGCCGGCAAGCTCGTCGAATGGCATCCCGAACTGGCGGGTGTCCGCGGCGCACGGTCCAGTGCTCTTGCCTTCGCTGATGGATGGCACGGGATTACAGGGGGAGCCGCGAAGCTGAGTACTGAAGAACGCCTCTATCGGTTAGGAACCTTGCGCTGCCCGAGCGGTGTGACTGGTACTGCGCGACTCGCCACCGCCGACGACCGCGGCCAACTCGTGGAATGGGTGGAGCTCTTCTTCCAGGAAACCTTCAGTCAGCGTGACGAGGCGGCGGGCGAGCGGTTCGTCGACACCGCGAACCGAGTCGGTGACCGATTCATGCTGTGGGCTCTCGATGGCAGGCCAACAAGCATGGCGATGCTGCGCGCGCCCGCGGCGAACACGTCGCGCATCGGGCCGGTCTTCACGCCCCCACTCAACGTGGGCACGGCTACGGCTCGGCCGTCACCGCGGCGGCCGCTGATCTGGCACGCCGCACTGGCACACCGGACGTCGTGCTGTTCGCGGATCTGGCCAACCCGGTGTCGAATGCCATCTATCAACGGATCGGCTTCGAACCCGTCCTCGACAGCGTGCGGATCGACTTCGTCACGCTCGGCTGACACGAGCGTGCGCAGAGTGCGCGCGTATACCGGTGTGTCGATGTACAGACACGCACGCTCACGGCAGTTGGCGGGCCGCGTACCGTAAATGTGTGGCGAAGACGAAAACCCGCACCTCAGGTCGTGTCAGCAACCGGTTCTGGAAGCTGCTCGGCGCCAGCAGCGACAAGGATCAGACCCGGTCGATGGCGCAGGTGCGCGACACCGCGGAGTTCGACGAGAAGGCCGCCGACCTCGACGACGAGCAGCTGCGCAAGGCCGCCCAGCTGCTGAACCTCGACGACCTGGCCGAATCGGCGGACATCCCGCAGTTCCTGGCGATCGCCCGCGAGGCGTCCGAGCGGACCACCACGCTGAAGCCGTTCGACGTCCAGCTGCAGGGCGCGTTGCGGATGCTGGCCGGCGACGTGGTCGAGATGGCTACCGGTGAGGGCAAGACGCTGTCGGGTGCGATCGCCGCGGCCGGCTACGCGCGCGGCGGGCGCAACGTGCACGTCATCACCATCAACGATTACCTGGCCCGCCGCGACGCCGAATGGATGGGCCCGCTGATCGAGGCGATGGGGCTGACGGTCGGCTGGATCACCGCCGAGTCGACGCCAGAGCAGCGGCGCGAGGCGTACGAGTGCGATATCACCTACGCCTCGGTCAACGAGATCGGCTTCGACGTGCTGCGCGACCAGCTGGTCACCGACGTCGACGACTTGGTGTCGCCCAACCCCGACGTGGCGCTGATCGATGAGGCCGACTCGGTGCTCGTCGACGAAGCGCTGGTGCCGCTGGTCCTCGCGGGCACCTCCCACCGCGAGATGCCAAAGGTGGAGATCATCCGGCTGGTCGGCGAGTTGATCGCAGAAAAGGCCGACGGCACATACTTTGCCACCGACGCCGACAGCCGCAACGTCCATCTCACCGAGTCCGGCGCGCAGAAGCTCGAGGCCAAACTCGGCGGCATCGACCTCTACTCCGAAGAACACGTCGGCTCGACCCTCACCGAGGTCAACGTGGCCTTGCACGCACACGTGCTGCTGCAGCGCGACGTCCACTACATCGTCCGCGACGACGCGGTGCATCTGATCAACGCCTCCCGCGGCCGCATCGCGCAGTTGCAGCGCTGGCCCGACGGCCTGCAGGCCGCCGTCGAAGCCAAGGAGGGAATCGAGACCACCGAGACCGGCGAGGTGCTCGACACCATCACGGTGCAGGCCCTGATCAACCGGTACCCGACGGTGTGCGGCATGACGGGCACCGCGCTCGCCGCGGGCGAACAGCTGCGCCAGTTCTACAAACTTGGCGTCTCTCCAATTCCGCCGAATACTCCCAACATTCGCGAAGACGAAGCCGACCGCGTCTACATCACCGCGGCCGCCAAGAACGACGCGATCGTCGATCACATCAAGGAAGTGCACGCGACCGGGCAGCCCGTGCTGGTCGGTACACGCGATGTCGCCGAGTCCGAGGAGCTGCACGAGCGGCTGGTCAAGGCCGGCATCCCGGCAGTCGTGCTGAATGCGAAGAACGACGCCGAGGAAGCCGCGGTGATCGCAGAAGCGGGCACGCTCGCTTCGGTCACCGTGTCCACCCAGATGGCGGGCCGTGGCACCGACATCCGGCTCGGCGGCTCCGACGAGGCGGACCACGACGAGGTCGCCGAGCTCGGCGGGCTGCATGTCATCGGCACCGGCCGCCACCACACCGAACGGCTGGACAATCAGCTGCGTGGCCGCGCCGGACGCCAGGGCGATCCCGGTTCGTCGGTGTTCTTCGCCAGCTGGGAAGACGATGTGGTGGTGGCTCACCTCGAGCCGAACAAGCTCCCCATGCAGACCGACGACGACGGCCGCATCGTCAGTGCCAAAGCCGCCACGCTGTTGGACCACGCGCAGCGCATCGCAGAAGGCCGGATGCTCGACGTGCACGCCAACAACTGGCGCTACAACCAGCTGATCGCCCAACAGCGGGCGATCATCGTCGAGCGGCGCGACACCTTGTTGCGCACGCCGACCGCGCGGGAAGAGCTGGCCGAGCGCGCACCGAACCGCTATGAGGAGATCGTCGACGACCTCGGCGAGGAGAAGCTGGAGAAGATCTGCCGGCTGATCATGCTGTACCACCTGGACCGCGGCTGGGCCGACCACCTGGCGTACCTGGCCGACATCCGGGAGAGCATTCATCTGCGGGCACTGGGCAATCAGACCCCGATCGACGAGTTTCACCGGATGGCCGTCGACGCATTCGCCTCGCTGGCCGCCGACGCGATCGAGGCGGCCCAGCAGACATTCGAGACCGCCGCCTCCATCGAGGACGAGCCGGGCGTCGACCTGTCCAAACTCGCTCGGCCGACGTCGACGTGGACGTACATGGTGCACGACAATCCGCTGGCCGACGAGACCATGTCGGCGCTGAGCTTGCCGGGCGTCTTCCGATAGGTTTAGCCCATGGCCGGCGCTGCGGGGAACGTACGCGACCGGGTGCTGACGGTGCCCAACGCGCTGTCGGTGTTGCGCCTGGTGCTGGTGCCGGTTTTCCTCTACCTGTTGCTGGTAGCGCACGCCAACGGCTGGGCGGTGGGCGTGCTGATGTTCAGCGGGTTCTCCGACTGGGCCGACGGCAAGATCGCGCGACTGGTCGCCAACCAGTCGTCGCGGCTGGGGGAGTTGCTCGACCCGGCGGTCGACCGCATCTACATGGTGACCGTGCCTGTAGCACTGGCGATTTACGGCGCAGTGCCGTGGTGGATCGTGCTCACGCTGCTCGGTCGCGACGCCGTGCTGGCCGCGACGCTGCCAGTGCTGCGCAGCCGCGGATTTACCGCGCTGCCGGTCACCTACATCGGCAAGGCCGCCACATTCGCCCTGATGTCGGGGTTCCCGCTGATCCTGCTCGGCCAATGGGATGCGCTGTGGAGCCGCGTGGTTCTCGCGTGCGGATGGGCCTTCCTGGTCTGGGGCTTGGCCATGTATCTGTGGTCGGGGGTGCTGTACCTGGTTCAGGTGACGATGGTGGTGCGGCAACTGCCCAAGGTTTCGAAGCGATGAGCGCTCGCGCGAAGAGCAGACGGCACCGATGAGCGCTCGCGCGAAGAGCAGACGGCACCGATGAGCCGCTCGGGCGAAGAGCAGGCGGCACCGATGAGCCGCTCGGGCGAAGAGCAAAGGCCACCGAGCATGCTGGGCGGCTACGACCCGGACGCCGGCCGCAACACCCACGACGCCGACAGGCCGACGCTGATCCCTTTGCCGTCGCTGCTGCGCTCCCTGCTGTCCGATCATCTCGATCCGGGCTATGCCGCAGCGGCGGAGGCGAAAGCCGGCGGCGCGAAGGGCAGGACGTGGTGGCAGGCGTGGACATGGCAGATCGCCGGCGCGCTGGTGATCGCGGCGGTGTTCGCCGCAGCGGTCGCACAGGCACGCTCGACCGCGCCCGGCGTGCGCGAAACCCAGCAGGTGCTGTCGGGCAGCGTCAAATCCGCGGAAGCCGCCACCAACGACGGAACCGCCCGTCGCGACGCCCTGGCCGCTCAGGTGGACGCCGAGCGGCGCAGCCGGCTCGAAGGCGACGAACGCGGCCAGCGGCTGCTGGGCCGGCTCGACCAGGCGAACTTCGCGGCGGCCGCCACGCCGGTGATCGGACCCGGCCTGACGATCACCGTCACCGATCCGGGGATGTCCAAGGACCTGTCCGACGTCTCCAAGGAGCGCGTCGCAGGCAGCCAGCAGGTGATCCTGGACCGCGATCTGCAGCTGGTCGTCAACTCTCTGTGGGTCAGCGGCGCGGAGGCCATCTCGGTGGGCGGAGTGCGAATCGGTCCGAACGTGACGATCCGGCAGGCGGGCGGGGGCATCCTGGTCGACAATCAACCGATCAGCAGCCCATACGTCATTCTCGCGGTCGGACCGCCGCACGCTATGCAGGACGTATTCGACCGCAGCGCAGGCTTGCAGCGACTCCGGTTGCTGGAGACCAGTTACGGCGTCGGTCTGAGTGTCAGTGCGGGCGACGGCTTGACGCTGCCGGCCGGTTCGGTTCGAGATATCAACTTCGCCAAGCAGATTGGACCTTAATGATCGGACGCAAATGATCGGAATCGCCGCGCTTGTCGTCGGGATCGTGTTGGGCCTGGTGTTTCACCCCAGCGTGCCCG
>JAVRPG010000655.1:0-2918 GCA_032162325.1 Mycobacterium sp.
TCCTCGACGGCGTCGCGAAGCTCGCCCAAGCCGTCGCGGACGGGGTGGCGCCAGTGGCGGATGTAGTCCAGGTGCATGAACACCGTCTGCGGCCGGGCCTCCCGGAATTCCGGGCGCTCGGCAAGCCGCGTGGCTACCTCGCCGAAGCGCTGGCCGCCCGCGTGATCACCGAGCATTACGCGGATAACCCCGTAACCGCCAATGACCAGCGGCGAGTACGGTGTGTGGCCGTGGGCCAACGTGAGATCGAGCTGCTTTCGTACTAGCAACGGCATGAGGTTGGGCCGGACGAGGTACGACATGTTGCGCAGTTCGAGAAGAATCCGGTGGATCTCGATGACCCGCTGGTCATCGCAGTGCGGTAACCGCAGCAGCCGCTCGGTGCTCCAACGGCGAGTCGTCAGCATCATCCGGACGATCGCGTTGCCCATGCGTGGCTTGCCCGCGTCGCTCGGCACCCTTTCGCCGAGCTCGTCGAGGGCGTGAAGCCCGATCTCGAGCGCCTCCTGGAGACGGTTCTCTGTGACCCGCCCCTTCAGCCGCAGGTAAGCGACTCGCGCGCGGTCCGGGGGCTCGCGCAGGACCTCTTCCGCCTCGTCGAGTAGCGCATTGAGCGCAGTCACGTCACCGACCAGCAACGCCGCGTCAGCGGCGTCGAGCTGCAGCTCCCGGGTCAGCGCAAAGTGTGCAGCCCAACGTTGCTCGCCGAGCAGGTCCAAGGCGTTCCGGCAGTACCCGAACGCCAACGGGAACGAGGCTTGCGCGCGAGCTTTTCGGGCCGCCCGCCGTACGACTTCGACGAACCTGGTGCGTTCGACGTCGTCGGCCAGCCCCAGGCCACCGATTCCGACGTGGCGCGCGGCTTCGAACAGCCGATCGTCCCCAAGAGCGACCAGCCAGCGGCCGAAGCGCAGGTGAATCGCGCGCATGTCGTCAGCGGAGAGCCCGGCGCGGGCCGCCTCGGCCACGCGGTCGTGGCTGAACCGGTAGCGGGCGTCGCGGCTGATCGCGTTGGTGATCCGCTGGCCGTCGCCGTCGAGTGCCTCTAGCAAGCGAAGTTCGAGGCACGCCCAGAGCGCGTGGGCCACCACGTCGGGCGGTTGGGCCGCAGCGGCCGTGGCGTCGTCGAGGTCGAACTCGCCACCGATGCACGCAAGCGAACTCAACACCGCCCGCTCAGTGGGGCGCAGCTGGCCCAGGTAGCCGCCGATGAACTCGGCGGCCGTTCCCGTGACCTCGATCGAGGCGAGGACGCGCAGGTCCCAGCCGGGTCGCCCGCCTGGGCCGACCGGGATGAGCGCGCCCTCTCGTTGTGCGCGGTACAGCAGTTGACGGACGTGAAGTGGGTTGCCTCCGGTGCGATGGTGGAACTCGGCGGCCACGTCGCCGATCTCTACGCTCTGACCGCACACGTCGGCGAGCAGCTCCTCGACATCTTCCGGCGCCAGCGGTTCGAGCTGGATGGTGTTGAGGCTTTCCGATTTGATGCCCGCCGCTCCCGGGTCGAACTCACCCGCGCGATGCGCGCCGACGACCAAGACGTTGCGGAGCGACACCGTCAACAGTTCGGACAACAGCAGCAGCGTGTCTTGATCCGCCCACTGCAGGTCATCGATCGCCAGCACCACCGGGCGGTAGGACGCCGTAGCCGACACCAGCCGGATCGCGGTGCGATGCAGGCGGCGGCGAGCATCCGCTGCATTGAGGTCAGCATCATCCGAGGATTCGCCCAGCACTAACGCCAGTTCGGGCACGACTTCCGTGAGGATGCCCGCAAACCCCGACATCTCGCTGACGAGGTCGGCACGCCAACGATCGCGCTCGGCCGGGCCCGTGGCCTCCATGGTGCGGACAACGGAGCTGAGTGCGTCTGCCAACGCCGAGTACGGAGCCGGCGCGCCGTCCCTGCACCGGCCATAGGCGAATACGCAGTTGCGGCGGGAGACCTCGACACCGAAGGCCTGCGTGAGTGTCGACTTGCCCACTCCTGGAGCCCCGCTGAGCAGGACGCATCCCCCGCTGACGCGTTCGGCCGTTTCCACTGCAGCTCGGAGTTCGGCCATTTCCTGCCGTCGGTCGACCACACGACCGTCGAAGTCGAGAACGGGAGTCGTCATGGCGCACGGAACGCCCTCGCGCGCACCGTCCGCCGAATCGCGTGGGGTGGTGATCGCAAGGTGAAGCGCACTCGTCCCCCTCCAACCCGAACTGTCTACTGATCTTAGTGACCGGGCCCCGCAGTGCGGGCGGGATAGTGCAGATCCGGTCGGTGCAGCTCCGCTCGGCCCAACACCCGATGCAGTCCGGACGTCCTGGGCGTAGACGCGCCGGCGCAACGTCACTGGTGCGGCGGGGCCAGATGCGGGAACACGGTGAGCGTGTCCGTGCGCGGGCTCAGCCCCGACGGCGGGCACTCGCCATTGGTCCGGAATGCCAGCCGAAGTCGGTGACGTCGTCGGTGAAGACGCGGCCGTTCGGGTATTTCGCCGGTTTGGACGGGTTGAACGTCAGCATGTCGGGCAGGGTGCCCTCGTCGTGGAGCAGCTCGCTGTCACGGCGGACGCTGCAGCGGCCCAGATCCTGATGTCGGGGTCGGCGCCCAGGGAGCTGGCCGGCATCTCGATGGCGGTGGAGAAAACGTTGGCCTCGGTGTTGGAATCCACACCCGTCCAAGGTGATTCGCCGGGAAGAGTGAGGGCGGTGAAGTTGCGGCCACCTGAGGTGTCGAAGATCTTCTCGCCGACCACCTCAGCGGACTCGGCGTCCTCATTCGCCGCGAGGTACACGTCGACGGTCTGCTTGCCGTCCTTGGGTTCGGAGAAGACGTAGCTGAACGCGATGTCGTTCAACAGATCTCCGTCGTTGTCGACCGCGCCCCGGTAGATCGCGTCCGGATGCAGGGCATCAGCGAAGTGATT
>JAVRPG010000656.1:0-3500 GCA_032162325.1 Mycobacterium sp.
GACTTCACCGGGTCGACGACGCGAAAGTAGGCGACTGCGGAAATGTCGACGCTGACGTTGTCGCGGGTGATGATGCCCTGCGACTGGATCGGCATCGTCACAATCCGCAGCGACACCCGCACCAGCCGGTCGATTACCGGAATGATCAGTGTCAGGCCGGGTTCCTTGACACCCACCACCTTGCCGAGTCGGAACAACACACCCCTCTGATATTGCGTCACGACCTTCACCGACAGCGACAACCCGATCAGGGCGACAATGGCGAGCACTACTAGAGCGACGATCAGAGCATTCATGACATGTCCTTAGTGGAGGTTCGGGGTGTTGGTGGGGCTGCCAATCGCTATGTCGCAGCCGTCATCCAGCGAGCCGGGGCATTCCGGGTGGCCGTGCGGCTGCACTTAGTTTGTCCGCGCTGTCCCTCAGCTCGTTCAGTTGGTCGCGGGAGGTGACTGCCTCGCTGCGATGGACCGTCGCTTGCTGTTGCAGGCTGCACGCCCGGACCGTTTTGATATCGATCTCGACCTGGGCTGCATGGGCCCTCGCATCGAACTCGTCGGCGAGCACTTCTTGACGCCTGACTCGAAGCGCGTTCTCCTCGGCCGGTTCGCGGACCGTCTCGCCCCTCGTCCGGGTGCGCGTCTGGTACACCACGCCCGCGAGCACGCCGGCGAGAACAAGTGCTGCCATTGCGGTGACGAGGAGCAAAACGGTTGTGTTGGTAGCCATATCGGCCCCTTAGATTCGTAGAGCTTGAATGGAATTCAGAGGAATGAACTCGTATTGCCGGATCCCCTGGCGATCACATATCGCGACTGCGCGGGTACTTACGGGTCGCCCGGTCAACGAGTATTCACCGGTGGCTCCGTGGCGCTGTCCCGGTTGATGAACGCCGTTTCACGGTGAAGGCGGGCGGCTCTGCGTCGGTCGTCGGCTGCGCGGCTCGCGGTACGCTGCGCGCCCGCCAGCAGGAGGCAGAGTCCGAGCGACGCCACCGCGCCGACCGCGATCCCAAAGAGGAACAACGTGCCGGTCGACCCCGTGAGGTGATATCCGAACACGGAAAAGTCGGTCAGCGGGTGGGCCGCCCCAGCGTTGCTCAGCACGCCGACAATCGCGATGATCGCGGCGACGAGCAAGACAATCAATCCGCCGATGACAAGCATTCGAGGCCTCTCATCTGCTGGTAGACCTCCATTACACGCTTGATTCGCGATTGTGTCAACATTGTTGACGCATGGCGTTAACATACGATGTGGTTCATCTGGAATAAGCCGAAGGGAAGTGACGCCGCGATGACGAAACAGCGGACCGCGCCCGGTGCCCGCGCCGCCGGGACTGATCTGTCCACCGCGGCCACCGCCCACGACGACGGCCCGGTCAGCAGGTCGGTGATCCTGCAATCCGCACTGAGGATCGTCGACCGCGACGGTGTCGACGGATTGTCCATGCGCCGCCTCAGCGACGAGGTGGGCCGGGATCCGACGGTGATCTATCGGCACGTACCGAACAAGGCGGCACTGCTCGACGGTATCGCTGAGATCGTGCTCGGACAACTAAAGGTGGACACCGCAGATCCGGACTGGACGGCTCAGCTGCGTGCCGTGGCCCACGACTTCCGGCGTCTCGCCCTCGCACACCCAAACGTGGTGCCGCTGCTGGTGACTCGACCGCTTGCTACGCCATTGGGCCGACGGCCGCTGGGGATGCTGCGGCCGCTGGAGGACGTACTCACTCTGCTCACCTTCGCCGGCTTCAGCGGGGCAGATGCCCTGCACATCTACCGGGTGCTCTTCGGGTACCTGCATGGCCACATCCTCACCGAGTTGCAGGAAGTCATCGAGCGACCCGAGGAGACCGACGATGTCTTGCGCCTAGGCCTGCACCGGCTCACGGTGACCGAGTTCCCTCAGGTGCGCGCGCTGGCATCGGCTCTGGCTAATTACGACGGCGCCGCTGAGCTCGACCGCGGCGTCGATCTCCTGCTGTTGGGTCTGACCGCCACGCTGACATCACCGGACGGGCCGACCCGATCCTGAGCTGGAACCGTCTGCGCCACAAGGATTTAGTCCACAGCATGGCTCCGTGCTGGACAACCCGAGTAGGCTGGATGAATATCGGCGGTACTTCGTCACATGACCGTTCAAGGTTGTGTCATCGTCGATTCGTAGGATCTGGCCGGTTCGCGGTCAAGACAGGAGCGTCACATGACGCTGATACAAGATCGCACCGACGTCGGGCAACGCAACTCACCGCCAGATCACACGCCGCGATTGCGCTTGAAGCCCAAGGCGCCTAGGAGCGGGTACGTCGACGGGGCATGGTGGCCGCGCAGTGACGACCTCGCCGCGGAGCTGCCAGATCTGTTGGCGGTGTTGTCCGTTCGGCTCGGGCGCATTGACCGCGTGATGTACAACTTCAATGAATGGGCGAAAGCATCCGCGAAACTCGCGACTGGCGGGCGGCGGGTTCGGCTCGACGGTTACCAACGTCAGCCAACAAACACCGTCGAAGTTCTCGGGCTCAACCGCAACAGGATTGCCTTGCTGGTGGTACCTCCGAACGCCGACCCGGACGGAGCGCACGCCACCTTGATGGCCGCCGCGGCGCCGAGCAACGATTCAACTGTCGACAGCCTCCTGATGGGCAGCGCGCGACACTAGTAGAGATCCAAAGGCCCTCAGGCCGGGGTCAGCCGGACGGCGACGATGCGTTCTCGTTCGGCCGCCTCCTTGAACTCCTCGACGGTGGGGATCCGCTGATCGCGGAAGGCCAACCCCATCATGCGCTGTGCCTTCTTGACGCCGTAGGACTCCGCGCAGCGGTGGGAGAGATCGGCGACGGCCGCAGGGTCCTCGATGAGTTCGCCGCGCATCTTTGTGGTCTTGCCTTCGTGGAGGATCTCCGCCGCGGCGCCACCGCGGAAGTTCCGCGTCCAGGGCGCGCCGGCCAGGGCGTAGAGCTGGTTGTCGATTCGATGCGCGCTGACGGGAATCGAGTACGGATTCCCCGTCTTGCGCCCCTTGAAGCTCAGCACCATCAGTTGTTGGCGTGCGGGGCCGGCGAGCGGCGTGCGCAGAAGGTACTTCAGGGCCGGGTTGACGACGCGGAGGACCCCCTCCGGTGGATGCGAGACGGTGACCGCGGGGGACTGTTCTGTCATGCGTTCACCGTATGACCAATCCGGCGTCGGTGGGGCGGACGGGTCACATCGGCTGGCAAACGTGATGTACCTTCAATCGACATCAGCGGGGGCAGCCGCTGTCGAGGAGTAGACGCGGTGGACGCGACACCATTCGGGCACTATCAGCTGCAGCAGCTGATCGGCCGCGGCGGGATGGGCGAGGTCTACCGGGCCTACGACACCAAGACCGACCGCATCGTCGCGCTGAAGCTCCTGCCACCGCATATGGCGGCCGACGAGACGTTTCAGCAGCGGTTCCGGCGCGAGTCACAGGCCGCGGCGGCGCTCAACGACCCGCATGTGGTGCCGATCCACG
>JAVRPG010000657.1:0-3519 GCA_032162325.1 Mycobacterium sp.
AGAATTCCGTTGCCGTCGAGTAGTTCGCGGGCATATCCGACGGTTTCTCGCATGCGGACTGTGGACCACGCCCTGGCCAGCGAGGTATGCCTGTCCTCGACACGGCCCTCGTCCTCAGCTGCGAAAGCCGGGAGCACAACGCCCAGGACGAGGTGATGGTGCCCAGCATCCGGACGAGCAGGTCTTGCACAAGCTGGATGCCTGCGATCGGGCGACCGAACTGTTGGCGGCTCAGCGTGTAGGCCAACGCGTTCTCATAGGCTCCTCGCGCGCAGCCGACGGCATCCACGCCACGCCGGCGCGGGTCCTGCGCAGCACTTCGGCCGGGTCGCGGAAGGTGTTCGCGTTCTGCAGGCGATCCTGTTCGTCAACTCGCACATCGTCGAGTGTGATCACCGCGTTCTGCACGATGCGCAAAGCGATTTTGTCCTCGAGCTTCGTCGTCGAGAAACCCGGCAAGTCGTTGGCGACGACGAATCCTTTGACTTGGCCGTCGGCGACGTCCTTCGCCCAAATCACTGTGAGGTCGCCGAAGGATACCGCTCGGCGTAGTTGTCGTGCAGAACAATTCCGTGATGTCGACCGTGTGCTGGCGGACACCGTCCGCTCGGCTACCCGCGGTTAGAGTGCGCGTATGGCCGGTGCTTGCGATAGGCCGCGAAAGGAACGACCATGACGACCGATCACCGCGCCGTTACTGCCCGGCGCAGCCCACAGCTGATCCCGCGTCGCCTCCTGAGCGGCAAGGCGACCCACCATCCAGTCGTGCTGGAAGAGGCCGAGAGACGAAGCCGGGATTTCCAGCAGCGTCTGGCCGATCGAATCACCGCGTTCGCGGGGTCGATGAACTTCGTCTGGATTCATGCAGCGATATTCGCCGTCTGGATGCTGTTCCTGGAGAAAAGCCCGTGGCCCACGTTGACCCTCGTCGTGTCGCTCGAGGCGATCTTCCTTTCGACGTTCGTGATGATCGGTCAGAACCGACAGTCGGAGTTCCAGCAGGCCAAGGCAGACCATGACTTTGAGGCTCAAGAGTTGGAGCTGAAGACCAATACCGAACTGACCCGTCAAATCCATTTGCTAACAGTGGAGTTGCATCGGCGTCTCATCGACCGATCGGCATCCGAGTTACCCGATCCCGCAACGGCTACATCAGACGGCGATGCACCTCGAGCGCAAGGCGCAGTTCGGCGAGGTTCTTCGGCTTAGACAGGGACCGGCCGCTACAACGGTCGATGCGGTGCAGTCGAGAGCGCACGGTGTTCGGGTGACAGAACAGCAACTCACCGACGGTACGTGTTGACCCGTCGTTCTCCACCCACAAAACGTCTCGAACAGGACGTCCCGCTCTTGATCGGCAAGTCCGGCAAAACAATCCAACGTCGGCGTGGCGAGCTTGACCATCAAGTCGGGAGCGCTGACCGCGGCGCTGGCCAGGATCGAGTCGTCGAACACGGTTAGCGGCAGCCCAGGTTCGCACCGTCCCCGTAGCGACACCCGCGCGAACGGCGCGGCGACGCTGGATCGTCGAGGCGCCCTGGTGCGCGGCGATCCACGCCCGGCGCCTCTCGTTGAACCTGTCAACGGCCGGCGTGGTCATGCATCGAGCCTAAGGCGGCCCAAAGGGTGTTTTGTGCACTAATTTCGGCGGGCCGCGGGTGACGAACCGCCGCTCATAGGCGACTGTCGATTCGATGCCCTGTTGGGGGCCGCGGCGGTATCGGCCGGTCCACCGGGCGTGGCGCCACCGGCCGTAGTTGTCGTTCTAACGCGAAATACACGCTGTCGCCCGACGGCTTCAAGACCAAGGTGACGTTCGAGATCACCGTCGACCCATCGGTGCCTCTGCCCGGGTTCATTCTCAAGCGCGCGATGAAGGGCGCGATGGAGACGGCCACCGACGGCCTGCGTAAGCGCGTGCTCAAAGTCAAGCAGGGTAACTAGCCTCGTCGAGCTCGTCGGGTTCGGCGACCGTCAACACCGCGTCGACGATGTACGGGTCGCCTTGCAGCTGCTGTTCCAGCCTCCGCAGTGTGTGCGCCACCCGGGACTCGACCGCATCGCCCACCAGGTCGACACTGGCCACCAGAAAGAGCTGCTTGGGCCCGACGAACACCAACCTGATGAATCGCACCGCGCCCACTTCCGGCAGCTGCCGTAGTCGGTCCGTCGCGGCTTCCCGTACTCGCGGACTGGCTGGCTCGCCAACCAGGAACCGGCGGTTGCGGTCGATAAGAATCACCGCGATGACCCCCAACAGAATCCCCACCAGGATCGAGCCGATGGCGTCCCAGGCGGCGTTACCGGTTGCCTGATGCAGACCAATGCCCAAGGCCGCCAAGACAATTCCGATCAGCGCTGCGGTGTCCTCGGCGAAGATCGCACGCGTCGTCGGGTCCGATGTCTCCAGAACGTGGCTGAGCAGATCCCGGTCGAACCGGTTGGCCTCGGTGCGCAACTGTCGCACTGCCTGCATCAACGAGACGGACTCGAGCACGAAGGCAACGGCCAGCACCACGTAGGCGACTAGATAGTCCTCGCTGGTCGACTCAGCATGGAGCAGCGTGGTGATGCCGTGCCACACCGACAACGAACCGCCGACGACGAACAGGCCGACCGCCGCCAACAGCGACCAGACGTAGGCTTCTCGCCCGTAGCCCAGGGGGCGCTCGGCATCGGGCGGACGCCTGCTCCTGCGGTTGGCGATCATCAGTAAGCCTTGGTTGCCGGCGTCGGCCCAGGAATGTGCGGCCTCGGCGACCATCGACGCAGATCCGGACAGCACGGCTGCCGCCGTCTTGGCCATCGCGATCGCCAAGTTGACGGCGACGGCGATCAACACAGTGCGGACGCTTTCGGTCTTGGCCATCCCATTAGTCTGCGTCCCATGACCAACACCGGCCCCCTGGTTGGGGTGAAGGTAATCGAACTGGGTGGCATCGGCCCCGGCCTGCATGCGGCGATGGTGCTGGCCGACCTGGGTGCCGACGTGGTGCGCGTGCGCCGGCCGGACGGCTGACGATGCCCGCGGAAGACGTCGACCTACTGCACCGCGGCAAGCCCATCGTCGACCTCGACGTCAAGGCACAGCCGCAAGTGCTGCTCGACCTTGCGGCCAAGGCCAACATATTGCTCGATTGCTTCCGGCCCGGGACCTGTGAGCGGCTCGGCATCGGTCCCGACGACTGCGCGGCGGTGAACCCGCGGCTGATCTTCGCCCGCATCACGGGCTGGGGCCGGGACGGACCGCTGGCGATGACGGCCGGCCACGACATCAACTACCTGTCCCAAACCGGCGCACTGTCTGCCATCGGCTACCGCGACCGCCCGCCCGTCGCACCACTGAACCTGGTCGCCGATTTCGGTGGCGGCTCGATGCGTTGGCTGAAGACCGTCGTGGTGAGCGATGTGGAAAAGGCGCACGAGATGCGTCAGGTGGGGATCGGAAAGACGGTGCGCAGTCCCCGTGTTCGGGGATCGCTGTTGACGTGTCGTAACTCAGTAGGTGACATCAAAACC
>JAVRPG010000658.1:0-4438 GCA_032162325.1 Mycobacterium sp.
ACCCAAAGCATTTGCATGCGTGACGAATTGGGAGATGTTCCCGGGAAACACCAGAACGAAGAAGATCGCCACGATCCATCCGACCGATACTCGCCACCGGGTCAGTAGCACCAGGCTCGCCCCGAGCGCGATTTCCACGACGCCCGAGGAAATGACGACGAAGTCGGCGTTTAACGGCAGCCAGGGCGGTACCTGGGCGTAGAGGGCGGTTCGGGCGAAGCTCAGATGACCGGCCCCTGCGAATATCAGGAAGGCGCAGAGAACATGGCGCGCGATGCTTCGTGGCAGTGGCTGTGTCAAGGTAAATCGGCCCCACTGTGACAGAGGTATTCGGCCCCGGCTTGGGTCGGTGATGATTGGCCTATGATCGTTAGGTGGCGATGTCATCGGTAGAGACGGATCGTGTGGTGCTGGCTCCCGCGGTGGCCCTGTTTGGGTCGCTGGCTGATCCGACCCGGTTGGCGATCGTGCGGGAGCTGGCGGGCGCCCCGGCGCGGGTGGTGGATCTGACCGGGCGCCTGGGTTTGGCGCAATCCACCGTGTCGCAGCATCTGGCGTGCCTGCGGGACTGTGGGCTGGTGTCGGTACACCCAGTCGGGCGGTCCTCGGTGTACTCACTGGCCCAGCCGACGCTAAACGACCTGCTATCGGCGGCGGAGACGGTGCTGGCCGACACCGGTAACGCTGTTGCATTGTGTCCCACTTACGGTGCAGCTCAGGAGGACTCGTGACTGAGTCCTCACTTCCGGAGTCGTTGGAGATCAGCACCGAGGCCGGCTGCAGCGACGACTGCTGCGCTGCGGGGGCACCGCTACCGCCGGTGCGGGATGCGGGCTGGCACCGGGCCGCCGGGCGGGCCCGGTTGTTGGCCTGGGTGTCGCTGGTGTGGATGGGCGCTGAGGGCGCGATCGGGCTGTGGCAGGGCTTCATGGTCGGGTCGATCGCCCTGATCGGCTGGGCGTTGGGCAGTGCGGTCGAAGGTCTCGCCAGTGTCATCGTGGTGTGGCGCTTCACCGGGGAGCGGACCCTGTCCGATATCGCCGAACGCCGCGCCCAGCAGGCTGTCGCGGTCAGCTTCTGGCTACTAGCGCCCTTTGTCGCGGTCGAGTCGGTGCGTGACCTGCTAAGCGGGCACCACGCCGAAACCACTGTGATAGGTATGGTTCTGGCCGCATCCAGCTTGCTCGTGATGCCGGTGTTGGGGTATGCCAAGCAGCGCCTCGGCGCCCGCCTGGACTCGGGTGCGACCGCCGGTGAGGGCATCCAGAACTACCTGTGCGCGGCCCAGGCCGGCGCTGTGCTCCTCAGCCTGGCCGTGACCGCCAGCTGGGCTGGGGGCTGGTGGCTCGACCCGGTCATCGGCCTCGCGATCGCCGCCTGGTCGGTGTGGGAAGGGATAGAAGCCTGGCGCGGCGATGAGTGCTGCTGAGAAGATAGCAGCTGTCCCGACGCCCGTGCCCAAGGTAACTCCTCGGCAACTCAAAGTGGCGCGCCGCCAAGGTTATTGGCTCAGCACGGTGTGGTTGTGGGGTGGTGAAGCCGAGGGCGTCGAGGAACCAGCCGAGACCGCCGTGGCAGCCGTGTTCGGTGAGGAACTGGCGCAGCTCGGTATGCACGATGGGGCTGGCCTGGCGGAGGAACTGCTCGCATAGTTCGAGCAGCTCAGTGGTGATCTGTTCGGGCGCAACCCTGAACTGGACGTCGGGATCGGCGGGATCGGGTGCGTCGGCGGGCGCGAACTCGTGGTGCATACCGGTCCCTTTCGAGGATTGGGGATCAGGTGGTGGCCCGGGCTGCGCGGGCGTGGGCCAGACGATAGGACTCAGTGCCGGTCTCAATGATGTTCCCGGCGAACGTCAAACGATCCACGATCGCCGCGCACAGCCGAGGATCGGTGAAGGTCTTGGTCCAGCCGGAGAAGCTTTCGTTGCTCGCGATCGCCACGCTGGCGGTTTCCTCGCGCTCGGTGAGAACCTGAAACAACATCTCGGCGCCACGACGATCGAGTTGCATGTAGCCCAGCTCATCGATGCAGAGCAGATCCACCCGGCCGTAGCGGGCGATGGTTTTGGCCAGCTGGCGTTCATCGGCGGCCTCGACGAGCTCGTTGACCAGTTTGGTGGCCAGGGTGTAGCGGACCCGGAAGCCGTCTTGAGCTGCGGCGGTGCCCAACCCAATGAGCAGGTGTGTTTTGCCGGTGCCGGAGTCCCCGATCAAACACAATGGCTCGCCCTTCTTGATCCATTCGCAGCGGGCCAGGGTGTGGATGGTGGCCGCGTTGATCGCCGGGTTCGCGTCGTAATCGAAGTCAGACAGCCACTTCTCGCGGGGAAACCCCGCCGCACGCACCCGGCGCACCGTGCGGCGCCGGTCCCGGTCGTCGCACTCGGCCAGCAGCAACTCGGCGAGGAATCCGCGGTAGGTCAGCTGCTCGCGTTCAGCAGAATCGGCGATCTCGGTGAAGCGGGATCGGATGGTGGGCAACCGCAGTGAGCGACACGCTTGATCGACCGCGGCGTCGGCGGCCTGCTCGGTCATCGCCCGACGCCGGCGAGTGGACTGGCTACTCATGACACCTCCGACCCTTCAGCCGGTGTGGTCTGCTGCGCGGTGCGGCGGGTCAACAACTCGTCGTAGGCGGCCACGGTGGGCAGTGGCCGGGTGTCGGCGGGAAGCCCGGCGATCACCGCGGCGGGGTCGCCCAACCGTCGCTCGGTCAGGCTGATCACCCGATGGGCGGGCACCCGCACCGATCCGACATCGTCCTGGGATGAAAAGTCTTGGGAGGGGCGGCGTTCGGCGATCCGGCGGGCCTCCACGGCCACCACATCGGCGCGGGCCGCACCGATACCGGTCGCCGCCGCCAACCCACCCACCACATCGGCGTGGCGCAGGTGGCGATGCAACAACAGCACCTCGACCAGCTCACGGGTGCCTTGCGCGTCGCCGTGGGCGCGGCGGGCAGCAGCCCAGAACGCCTCATGCTCGGCGGTGAACGCCCCGGATTTGCGGGCCTGGGCCAGCGCGGTGGCCCCCGCCAACGCGCCAGGCTTGCGCCGCAGGATCTCCAGGTAATGATCCAGCACCACCGTGGTCGAGCCTTTCACCGTGGACCGCTCGTGGCGGGCCACCTCGAGGCGGCGGTCGAATGCGATCACCTCATCGGCGCTGAGCAGCACCCGGATCCGGCGGCCGATGAACCGCGCCGGCACCGAATAGGTGGACTGGCGCACCGTGATCCGGGCGTAGCGATCCACCAACGGCGCCAAACTCAACCCGGTCTCGAACACCTCGGCTGGCAGCGGCCGCAGCAGCGGCGCCTCCAGGGCAAAGTCTTGGCCGACGGTGCGGACCCGGTTGGTGATCCGCCGATGATCATCCGCGCGGTCCGCAGCCAGCAGCCGGGCATTGAGTTCCGCCAAACTGTTCACTTTGGGGACCGGGACAAGATGGGTGCGCCGGAACCGGCCGCCTTCTCCTTCCACACCGCCCTTCTCATGGGCCCCACCGACACCGGGCTGGCAGTAGAACGCATCAAATCCCATGTGTGACCGGAACTGCACCCACCGATCGGACTCGGTTCGGTTGCGCCCGAACAGGACTCGCGACACCGCTGATTTGAGGTTGTCGTAGCGGATCTTGTCGAACGGCACCCCGCCCAACTCGGTGAACGCGTGTTGATGACCGTCGAGAAACGCTTCCTGACCCTGGGTGCCAAAGGCTTTGTGCACGGCGCGACCGCTGCTCGAGAGCCGCAACGTGAACAGGAACACCTTCGTGCGCACCCCACACAGATCGATCCACAGATCGGCGAAATCAACCTCGGCTTCGGCTCCCGGCAGGTGCGTCTGCGGGACAAACCCGCACTCAACAGCCCGACCCGCCTCCGCGGCGATCTCCGGCCGGCGCCGGGCCACATAGTCGCGCACCGACGAGTACGACACGTCGAGCTGATGCTCATCAACCAGCCGGGCCAACACCCGCCGCGCGGTGTGACGTTGCTTGCGGGGCGCATCCAGGTCCTCGCGCAGCATCGCGTCGATCAACGGCTTGGCCGCATCCAACCGCGGTGCCGGAAAACTCCGCGGCTTCCGTGGCGGTGGCGTCGGCGAGGCCAACGCCTGGCGCACCGTGCGCCGATGCACCCCGTGGCGGGTGGCTAATTCCCGGATCCCCGCGCCCTCCCGGCGGGCATCGCGGCGGATCGTTTCATACAGTTCCACTCTCGACCCCAAGCCGGCCCCCCAACATCCGTGGTTGCTAAACAGCATCTCGCCGGAGCGACCGGGAAGGGGCCAACACGCCCTGTCACACCACCCCGGGCGTGTCGCAGGTGGGGCCAAATATCTTCGTCACTCGATCGTCAAAGCGACCAAGCTGGGGCCAACTAACTCCGTCACAGTGGGGCCCAATAACGCTGACATAGCCAGCCGGCGTT
>JAVRPG010000659.1:0-3321 GCA_032162325.1 Mycobacterium sp.
GAGGACGAGTTGACCGCCCTCGCGGGCGACTCCGGCTATCTCTCGGCAACCCTTACGTAGGAGGGCCTCATGGCACGGACCGACAACGACAGCTGGGACCTGGCGTCCAGCGTGGGCGCCACCGCCACGATGGTGGCCGCGCAGCGGGCACTCGCCAACCGCGAAGGGCTGATCGACGACCCGTTCGCCGAACCGCTGGTACGCGCGGTGGGGTTGGACTTCGTCGTCCGGGCGCTCGACGGTGAGATCGAACTCGAGGACGTCGACCCCGAATTCAACATGCGGCGGGCCGCCGAAGGTATGGCGGTTCGCACCCGCTGGTTCGACAGTTTGTTCGCCGATGCCGGGGCCGCCGGTGCACGTCAAGCGGTGATCCTCGCGGCCGGTTTGGATGCGCGGGCATATCGATTGGACTGGCCGCACGGCACGACCGTGTACGAGCTCGATCAGCCCGAGGTCATCGACTTCAAGACCAAGACGCTGACCGGCCTGGGTGCGACGCCCAGGGCCGACCGGCGCACCGTCGCGATCGATCTTCGCAACGACTGGCCGAAAGCGCTGCTGGACAACGGGTTCGATCCCACTCAGCCCACCGCGTGGATCGCCGAGGGCCTGCTGATCTACCTGCCGCCCGAGGCCCAGGACTTGCTGTTCGACCGGATCAACGAGAACAGCGCTCCCGGCAGTCGGGTGGCTACCGAACACATTCCGGACATCAGCATGTTCTCCGACGAGCGCGCACAGCAGATCGCCGACCGGCTCAAGAAGTACGGTCACGACATCGAGATGAAAGACCTCATCTACCACGGTGAACGCAGCCACGTCATCGAGTACCTGACAGCCCACGGCTGGGAGGTGTCCTCGAAGACGATGCAGGAGGCGTACGCCGCCAACGGTTTTGAGTTCCCGGAGAACGAAGCGATCGGGTTCTTCTCGAACCTCAGTTATGTGAGCGCGGTGAAGCGCTAGCCGGCCACATCGCGGACCCGCACGACGATCGAAACCATCGACGCGTCATCGAAAACGCCGCCCGTCATGGTTGACCTTGGCCGGCCAGCTCGAGGAACCGGGCGTAGCGGTCCTGGACCGGGTTGATCCACGCAGGGTCGGGTTCAACGACGCGCTCCGTCGACGCCCACCGGGCGGCGTCGGCCGTTGACGTTTCGAGGCCTGCCGCCATCCGGCCGATGAACGCCGCTCCCAATGCCGCCCCCTCAGCCACGGCCGACACGTCGACGGGCAGGCCGGTGGCGTCGGCGATCGCCTGCATCCATGGCTGCACGCGGGTACCGCCACCGGTTGCCAGAATGCGGGCAGCGGGTGCGCCGCTGCGCTCGATGAGCTGACGGACGACGAAGCCAGACGCCTCGTAGGCGGCCCGCCGCACCGAGGCGCCGCCGTGGGTGAGGTCGAGGCCGTCGAGCACCGCCCGACGATCCGGATCGTGGTATGGCGTGCGCTCCCCGCGAACGTACGGCGACCAGACCGGCACGCGTCCGGGATCAACTGTCGAGTTGTCTTCGGCCACAAGGGCATTCACCCAGCCGAGAAAAAGGCCACCGGCGTTGCTCGGTCCGCCGATCTGAAACTTTCCCGCCGCGGTGTGCGGCACGGTCCACAGGCCGGGTATTTCCCGATACTCGGGACTCGTCATCCACACGATCAGCGTCGTGCCGCAGAGCACGACCACGTCGCCGTCCCTGTCGGCACCCGCGACCAACTGCTCGCACAGGGCATCGACCGAGCCGGCGGCCAGCACGGCATCGGCATCGCGCAGTTGGCCGACCGCGGCGCCGGTCGGCTCGACCCTCGGCATGCGGTCGGCGGTCGCGCCGCATTCCGCGCACACATCCTCGCTCCAGCCGGTGTCGTCGAACAACGGATACGTCGTGCTCGCGGTGGCATTGTCGAGGACCGCCTCGCCGGCCAACGCGTGGTTGGCCACGGCCGTCGCGGGCCAGTACCCCTTGGCGTCGGGTACCTCGCGCGCCATCCAGCGCAGAAACTCGACCGTCTCACCGGAAAGAAACGTGGTGTCGGCACCCGTCGCTCCCCTTCCCCGGCTGTCCCCGTACAGCAGGCCCGGTGTCAGCGGCCTGCCCTCGTCGTCAACGGCCGTGAGGGACGGCACCATGGCCGTGACCGCAACCGCGGCCGCGTCGGGCTTGCCGAGTTCGCCCATGGCCGCCAACGGACCCCGCCGCCACGCCTCGTCGGCGTCGTGCTCGAAGCGATCTGCGGCAGGCACCCGGAGCTGGTGAGGAATTCGTGTCCTGGCCACCACATGACCGTCCTCGTCGGCGGCGACGGCTTTGACGGCGGTGGTGCCGATGTCGATGCCGATTGTGACCTCTTTGGCTGACACGCGCGTCACCGTACGCCAGCACGATCACTCCTACGGACGTCGCCCGAGGATTAGGGCCTTCCAAAACGTGGTCCCACATGCGGGACCACGTTTCCGGAGATGGTCATGGTGCCGCGACGGTGCTGATGTGGCATGTGAGATCGCCCCAGACGTCAGGGGGCGAATCCTTCGACGGAGAATGGGCCTCGTGACGCGACTTCGGGCGCTGGTGACGGCTCCCTTGCGTGGTCCCGGTTTCGACAAGCTGCGCGAGCTCGCCGACGTGGTCTACGACCCCTGGATCGATCAGACGCCGCTTCGGATCTACACCGCCGAGCGGCTGGCCGAACGCGCCTCGTCGGAGAACGCGGATGTGCTTGTCGTCGAGAGTGATTCGGTCAGCGGCCCGGTTTTCGACCTGCCGCTTCGGGCCATTGCCTCGACCCGCGGCGACCCGAACAACGTCGATGTCGCCGGCGCCACGAGTGCGGGCATCCCGGTGCTCTACGCCCCCGGCCGCAATGCGGACGCCGTCGCCGAAATGACGATCGCCCTGCTCTTCGGGGCCACCCGCCACCTGGTGACCGCCGACGCGGAGGTCCGGGAAGGCCAGGTGTTTCGCGACGGCACGATCCCCTACCAGCGGTTCCGGGCGTGGGAGGTGGCGGGGAGAACGGCCGGGCTGGTCGGTCTCGGCGCCGTCGCCAGGGCGCTGCGATGGCGCCTGAAGGGGCTCGGCGTCGAGGTCATCGCCTTCGACCCGTACAGCGACGAAGCCCGCCACAGCCTCGACGAGCTACTCGCCCTTGCCGACATCGTCTCGTTGCACGCGCCGGTCACCGACGAGACTGTCGGCATGATCGGCGCCTCGCAGTTCGCGACCATGCGCGACGGCGTCGTCTTCCTCAACACCGCCAGGGCCCAGCTGCACGACACCGACGCCCTCGTCGACGCCCTGCGCAGCGGCAAGGTCGCCG
>JAVRPG010000660.1:0-3313 GCA_032162325.1 Mycobacterium sp.
CTGCGCGCCAATTTGGAGATCCTGTTCGACGCCGACCTGTCGCACCGGCCCGCGCTCGAAACCGATCGCGCCCGCGCCTACAGTGACTGGCCGCGCGAGGCCGAATCGACGGGCCGGGTCACCGCCAGCCGGATCGACACCGAAGACCGCGAGGACGTCGACGCGAACACCGAGGAAAGCCCCATCATCGACGTGCCTGCCGAACCCCATCCGCCGGAGGCCGAGTGGGCGCCACTGAGCTATGGCGGCGCGCACCGCAGGCCGTCGGAGACCGAGCAAGAGGAGCGGCGACGTCGCGCAGAGGAGGCGCCGCGCGCGTGGTCACCTCCGCCGCCGCAACCTCAGCCGCAACCTCAGCCGGGGCCGGTCAGTCAGCCCACACCCGAGCCCCAATTCGCTTGGCAGCCACCGCAACAAGAGCGCCCGCCCGCGCCGCCGCCCGAACCGCCACCGCCGCGCCCCGAGCCGGAGCGGGTCGCGCAGACGCCGCCGACGGATTGGCAGCCCGCTCCCGCGGAGGGACAGTGGATACCCGTGGGAACACCGGGAAGCAACTGGGTGTCGCCTGCGGGCTCTAATTCGTCGGCTCAGCCGACGGGCACGAATTCGTCGGCTCAGCCGACGGGCGAGAACGGCTCGGCCGGCGAATATGTCGGCACGAGACGCGCACCCGATCCGGGTGCCACCATTTCGCCGGCTCAGTCGGCTGCCACCATTTCGCCGGCTCAGTCGGCTGCTGCTAATTCGCCGGCTCAGCCGGCCATGCAGGCACCGCCCGCCCGCCGCGGCCGCCACTCGGCACCGCCGGAGGCCGTCGATCCGGGACGCCCACCGGCGCCGCCCACTTTGGCCGCCGAATCCGGGGGTCCCCCGCCACACGCCGAGCCCGCGCCGCAGCCCGAACCGCCGCAGGCGCAGCCGGAGGCGCGGCGACACCGCAGCGCGGAGGACACCGGCGGGCAGTCGGTTGCCGAGCTGCTGGCGAGGCTTCATGCCACCCCGACGGGAGGCGGCCGTCGCAGGCGTCGCGAGGAGTGAGCTAGGCTGACAGCGACCGTCCGGTACCCGCAAACGCAGGACCGGAACGAGGAAGCTTTTGACACTCAGCGAGGTCGTCTGCATGGGGACCCCCGACGGATTCCGTCCGGCGCGGCTCACGATCGGCATCATTTCCGCTGGTCGGGTGGGTACCGCGCTCGGTGTGGCGCTGGAGCGCGCCGACCATGTGGTGGTCGCATGCAGCGCGATTTCGCAAGCGTCTCGGCAGCGCGCCCAACGCCGGCTTCCTGACACCGTCGTCATGCAGCCCGACGAGGTCGCGCGCCGCGCCGAACTGTTGCTGCTGGCCGTCCCCGACGCCGAGCTCGGTGGCCTGGTGTCGGGCCTCGCGGCCACCTCGGCGGTGCGGCCGGGCACCATCGTCGCCCACACCTCGGGCGCCAATGGCATCCGCGTGCTGGCGCCCCTGACCGAACAGGGCTGCATCCCGCTGGCCATCCATCCCGCGATGACGTTCACCGGCTCGGATGAAGACATCGCGCGACTGCCCGACACCTGCTTCGGCGTCACCGCCGCCGACGAGGTTGGATACGCGATCGCGCAGTCGCTGGTGCTCGAGATCGGCGGCGAACCATTCCGGGTCCGCGAGGACGCTCGCACGCTGTACCACGCTGCGCTGGCCCACGCCAGCAACCACATCGTCACCGTGCTGCTCGACGCCGTGGAGGCGCTGCGGGCGGCGCTGTCGGGCCAGGAGCTGCTGGGGCAGGAACTGGTCGGCGACGCGCCAGGCGGCATCGCCGAGCGTGTGATCGGCCCGCTGGCGCGGGCGTCGCTGGAGAACGCGCAACAGCGCGGGCAGGCGGCGCTGACCGGCCCGGTCGCCAGGGGCGACGCAGCCGCGGTCGCCGGTCACCTGCGGGCGCTTGCCGAAGTGGATCCGGAACTCGCGCAGGCGTATCGGGCCAACTCGTTGCGCACCGCGCAGCGCGCGCACGCCCCCAAAGAGGTATTTGCAGTTTTTTCCGATTTTTCGGGACAGCCATGACCATGCCCAAGCCGCAGTTCACCGCGGGTGACCTCAACGTCTACTCCAGCCCGCGCGACGTCTCCGATGTCACCCGGGCGCTGCGTGCCACCGGCCGCAGGGTGATGCTTGTGCCGACGATGGGCGCGCTGCACGAGGGCCACCTGTCGCTGATCCAGGCCGCCAAGCGGGTGCAGGGCGCCGTCGTCGTGGCATCGATCTTCGTCAACCCGTTGCAGTTCGGCGCGGGCGAGGACCTTCACGCCTATCCGCGCACACTCGACGATGATCTCGCGGCGCTGCGCGCCGAGGGCGTCGAGATCGCGTTCACGCCAACCGCCGCCGACATGTACCCGGACGGTCGCCGTACCTCCGTGCACCCGGGACCGCTCGGTGCGGAGCTCGAAGGTGCCGCCCGCCCAATGCATTTCGCGGGTGTGCTGACCGTCGTGCTCAAACTGCTGCAGATCGTGCACCCCGATCGCGCGTTCTTCGGCGAAAAGGATTACCAGCAGCTGGTGCTGATGCGGCAGATGGTCGCCGATCTCAACGTCGACACGCAGATCGTCGGGGTGCCCATTGTGCGGGAAGCCGACGGGCTGGCCCTGTCGTCGCGCAATCGCTACCTCGACGAGGTCGAACGCGAGCAGGCGGGCGCGCTGTCTGCGGCACTGCTGGCCGCGATGTACGCCGCCTCCGGCGGCGCCGCAGCGGCGCTGGACGCGGCCCGCGCCGTGCTGGACGAGGTGCCCGCCATCGACGTCGACTACCTGGAGGTGCGGGACGCCAATCTAGCGCCGGCGCCTGCCGAGGGCATCGCCCGCATGCTGGTGGCCGCCCGGCTGGGCAGCACCAGGCTGCTGGACAACATCGCCATCGACATCGGAGCAACCACCGGCATCGACGGACACCCACGGGTCGGGTCGGACAACAGCCACGAATTACCTTGGAGGAATTGATGTTACGGGCGATGCTGAAATCGAAGATTCACCGTGCCACGGTCACCCAAGCCGATCTTCACTATGTCGGTTCGGTGACCATCGACGCCGACCTGATGGACGCGGCCGACCTCCTCGAGGGCGAGCAGGTCACGATCGTCGACATCGACAACGGCGCACGGCTGGTCACCTACGCGATCACCGGCGAGCGTGGCAGCGGAGTGATCGGCATCAACGGCGCCGCAGCGCATCTCGTGCATCCTGGTGATCTGGTGATCCTGATCTCATATGGCACGATGGAGGACGCCGATGCCCGGGCGTATCAGCCCCGGGTGGTGTTCGTCGACGC
>JAVRPG010000661.1:0-3842 GCA_032162325.1 Mycobacterium sp.
GGGACGGGAGCTGACCGATTCCGCGCCGACATCGGCGTCAAGGACGGTCGGATCGTCGAAGTGCGCAGGCGAATCGGCGACGACGCGGGCCTCGAGGGTGAGGCCGTAGAGACCCTCGACGCCACGGGTCGCATCGTGGCACCGGGGTTCGTCGATATCCACACCCACTACGACGGGCAAGTCAGCTGGGATCCACTGTTGGAGCCGTCGAGCCTGCACGGCGTCACCACCGTGGTCGGCGGGAACTGCGGCGTGGGATTCGCGCCGGTAACTCCCGGTCGCGAGCAGTGGCTCATCGAACTGATGGAAGGCGTCGAGGACATTCCGGGCAGCGCTCTGGCGGAGGGCATCACCTGGGAGTGGGAAAGCTTCCCCGAATACCTCGACGCGATCGAGAAGCGTCCGCTCGCCATCGATTTCGGGACGCAAGTCGCGCATGGCGCGGTGCGCGGCTACGCGATGGGTGACCGCGGTGCCCGCAATGAAGAGGCAGGAGAAGACGACATTGTGGCGATGGCCCGAATCGTCCAGGACGCCATCGAAGCCGGGGCGCTCGGATTCTCGACGTCACGCACCGAGGGTCACCGCGCCGTGGACGGCGAGGCGGTGCCAGGAACGTACGCCGCCGAGCAGGAACTGTTCGGCCTGGGACGGGCGATGGCCGCGGGCGGCCGTGCCGTCTTTGAGGTGGCTCCGCAGGGCGTGGCCGGGGAGAGTCCGGACGAGGCGTCGATGCGCGAGCTCGACTGGATGACCAAGCTGGCGGCCGACATCGAACGGCCGGTGTCGTTCGCCATGATCCAGACGACGCGAGCGCCGAACCTGTGGCGCGACCAACTGGAACGTGCGGGCAAGGCGCTCGAGAACGGGATCGAGGTCTATGCGCAGATCGCGGCCCGGCCCTTCGGGATGCTGTTCGGCTTCCCCGGGTATCACGCGTTCACTCACCGGCCCACATTCCGCAAGCTGAAGGCGGAGCTGGACCGGGAGGAGTTGGCACTGCGCCTGGCCGACCCTGCGGTGCGCGCGGCGATCCTGTCCGAGGATGATCTTCCGCCGCAGCCGCTTCCGTTGTTCGACGGTATGTACGCGCTCATCCAGCACAGCACGGACCGCATCTACGCGATCGGCGACCCGCCCGATTACGAACCGACACCCGAGCAGACCGTCGCTGCCATCGCCGAACAGCGCCGCGCAGACCCGCTGTCCACCATGTACGACCTGATGCTCGAATCGAACGCGTCAGCGCTGTTGATGCTGCCGTTCTACAACTACGCCGCGGGCAACCACGACGCCATCTACGAGATGATGACGCACCCCGCCGCCGTCTCGGGTTTGTCCGACGGCGGCGCCCACTGCGGGCTGATCTGCGATGCCTCCTACCCGACGTTCCTGCTGACTCACTGGGCGCGCGACCGCCGGCGTGGCCCGAAGTTTTCGCTGGAGTACGTGGTGCGCAAGCAGACCATGGACACCGCAACCCTTTTCGGTCTTTCCGACCGTGGGGTCATCGCGGTCGGCAAGAAGGCCGATCTCAACGTCATCGACATGGGTGCCCTCACACTCGAGCTGCCGCGGATGGCCTACGACTTGCCTGCCGGCGGCCGCAGGCTGATCCAGGGCGCCAAGGGTTACGACGCGACGGTCGTCAGTGGAGCGGTGACCCGGCGCCACGGGATCGACACCGGCGCCAGGCCTGGGCAGTTGATCCGGGGCGTGCGGTAGTCAGTTCAGCCGGTAGACGCGGCGCGCGTTTTCGCGCGCGATCAGGTTGACCACCCGGATCGCGTCGGCTTCACTCCACTCGCCGGCGTCGACGAAGCCCTGCAGCACGTCACGAATCCCGTTGCGCCACAGCCGCGCCCCGAGGTAGTGCAGTTCGGCCGGACCGAACCCGTCCGACGAGTACAGAATCTTGCGGAACGGCGCCATCTCCAACAGGCGGCCGATGAATTCCGCCGACACCGCGCCGAGGTAGTTGATCGCCAACCCGCCGTCGAGGTAGACGTTGTTGAACGCCTGCGCCAGGTATCCCGCCTCGCGTTCGTAGGGATAGCAGTGCAACAGCATGATCGGCGTGTCACCGCTTGCCCGCAGAAAGTCCAGCAGATACAGCGGATTCGTCCTGTGCAGATCGCAGTCGCGGTCGCCGAACCCGACATGAAACTGCAGTGGCCTACCCAAGCGCAGAGCCTGATGGAGGCCGAACCGCAGAAGGGCCCGGTCGGTCAGTCGGGTGCCCGGCCTGTCTCGCCACCTAGTCGCCGCATCGGTCACCTCGGCGGGTGTGGGCTCACTCAGGTCGCCGTCGAAGCCGCCACGGTAGGCCAGAATCGACTTGGTCGCTATCGCGGTCTTTGCCCGCTCGTCAACGAGGCGGGCGAACGCAGTGGCGTAATCGCCGGATTCCTTAATGGCATCTTCGGCCACCGACTCCAGTCGGACGATCTCGTGGACGCGGCCGACCGAGAGTGCGGCGATTGCGTCGAGATCGGCGACGCCACTGGCGAATCCGGTGTCGACCAGCCAGTCCGAGACCCTGGCATCGGAGAGGAACAGCCGGGCGAGGTCCGATTCCGTACGCTCGCTGCGATGGTTCCAGTACGTGTCAGCGTCTGCGTGACGCGGCAATCCCAGCATCGGTGCGCAGTGCGCTCGGACCGCGAACCCGAGCTGAGTGTCGAACGCAGAGTCGAAATCCGCGAGTGGCTGGACATTGGCTTCATTGAGCCCGTTCTCGAACCGGGCGCGGTTAGGGGCTTCCAGCCAGCAACCGTGTACATGATGGTCCACCAGCGGCACGCTTTCGATGTGCTCGGCCAGCGCAGACAATCTCATACGCTCCAGGCCAGCCGGAACTTCTCGGCGAGCTCGTCCGGGCTCAGGTCGGCGAAGTTCTCCTGCTCGTAGCGGCGCACGGCAACCACCGCATCGACGGGGTCATCGCCGAGAATGCCGCGCAGTAAGAAGGATTGGTCGAGCTTGTCGAGCGCCTCGCCCTGGCTCGAGGCCAGCAGCTTGATGCCCGCCTGCTCGCGTTGGTCGTCGGTGAGGTTGGCGGGGTCGACGGTCGTCTCCGGCGGCAGCGGGAGCTTTCGTTCGATGCCGTCGAGGGCCAACCCGAGTATCGCGGCGGAGGCGAAGTACGGATTGGCCGACGGGTCAATGACCTTCACCTCAACATTCGCGCCGCGCGGATTGCTCGGCCCCCCGATCAGGAACCGCACTGCGGCTTCCCGATTCTCGGTTCCCCAGCACACATATGCCCCCGACCAATGCCCGGGTTGCATGCGCAGACCCGACAGGATCGAGCCGCACAGAATGCCCTGCGCCTCGGGCAGACCCGCGAGTACTCCCGCCACCGCGGATTCCCCCTCGGCTGTCATTCCGCCGACACCCGATCCGCCGGAGAACAGCGGCTCGTCGTCTTTGGTCATCGAAAAGTGTTGGTGAGAGCCCGATCCGACGGTGCCTGCGAACGGCACGGGAGACAGGCTTACCCGTAGCCCGTACCGCCGGGCCACCCTGCCGATGATGATGCGCATCAGCACCAGTTGGTCGGCCGCCGCAACGGGCGACTGCGGGGACAGCGAGATCTCGAACTGGTTGACGCCGTACTCCGGATGGAATTGTTCGATCGCAACACCCGAACCCGTCGCAGCATCGATGACGTCTCGCACGAACCCTTCGAACTCGAGCACCCCGGCAAGGCCGTACTGTGCCCACAGGTATGACGGCAGTGCGCTGCCGTCCGGGCCGACGAGGACGAACTCCATCTCGTGGCCGACCAGCGTGTCGATGCCGGCGTTTGACAGCCGCTCCTCGGTCCGCTGCAGGACGCC
>JAVRPG010000662.1:0-3781 GCA_032162325.1 Mycobacterium sp.
CCCCACAACTGGCACAGCACCACGTGGTCGTAGGCGCCCACCCAGGCCCACAGTTCGATCGGCTCGTCGCCGTCGACGCCGAAGAAGTCCTCCAGCTCCGAGCGGATCTGCCTGCGCGAGCGCCACAGCTTCGAGGACGGCGACGGCAATTTGGGCAGCACATGCTTGCGCACCCAGCTGCCAGCGCGCTCCGGGTTGAATTCGGTTGAGATGGCGTAATATTCGCGGCCGTCCTCGGCGGCCACTCCGATCGAGATCAACTCGATGGTGCGGCCGTTGTCGATGAACTCAGTGTCGTAGAAATACTTCACACCCCGGCCGCCGTCCGTTCGGGCGGCGCCGGGGCCGCGTGGATTTCGCGGTCCAGCTGCTGATCGACTTCGTTGTCGTCGGGAAAGTGCGGCTCCCCGGCGATCACGTGCTGCAGCCACAGCTTCGCCTGGACGACGGGCCTGCGCTGCTTACGTTCCCGTTCGAGCGCCTTGTGCATCTTCTTGGGCCGATCGCTGTACCGCCAGCGGGCCCACGGCGCGTGCGGCCGCGACAGCCGGATCGCACCGATGAACAACAACGGGGTGATGAACATGCCGACCAGCCCCGTCCACACCTTGCCCTTGAGCAGCACAATCACCGCCAGCGCCAGCGTCGCGACAGCGACCGCAATCACCGTGGCGCGCGCCACGAGGGAGTGGTCATCGCGCCAGATGTTGACCTCGAAGAACGACAGCGGGTTCAGGCCGAGGATGAGCAGCCCCGCGACCGCCACCGCGGCGAAAACCGCGTCCACCGAGGTGCGGCCGTCCTCAGACCAGTACACATCCTGGAGATGCAGGATTAGGGCGAACTCGTCGAGAACCAGCGCCGCCCCGATACCGAAAAAGATTGCAGCCGCTGTGAATTCGGCTACTCCCCCGTCGACCGCCAATGTCACCATCGTCACCCCGGAGACCATGACCAAGATCACACCGATTACGACATGGTGGATGTGTAGCGAGCCATGGCCGATGTTTCGGGGCTGCCACCATTTCCGCGGCGCGTCGCTGTCGGCATGCGCACGGATGTACCGCACGATCGTGCGGGTCACAAAGAACGTCAGGAGGAAGGCGATCAGGCACCACATCAGTGGCAAACGCTCCGGCGGGATGGCCAGATCGAACTTCAAGTCGAACTTGAGTGCGTCGAACACGCAGAAAACTTACGCCGACCTGCGCGCGTCGTGGCCGGGATACCCCCCGACGCGCCGGTGGGCACCGATAGTCTGGTGTGCGACATGAGTACTTGGCGGTCGCCCGGCGGGGCTGGTTGGGGGCCAACGCTCGCCTGGCGGCTGTTTCAGCTGCTCACCGTGGCGGCGTTGGCCTGGGCGGGCTGGCGGCTGCTGGGCCACACGCCGTACCGCATCGACCTCGACGTCTACCGGATGGGCGGGCGGGCCTGGCTCGACGGTCGACCGCTGTATGCCGACGGGGCGATGTTCCACACCCGCGGTGGCCTTGACCTGCCGTTCACGTACCCACCGCTGGCCGCGGTCGCGTTCGCGCCGTTCGCGTGGCTATCGGTAGCAGCGGCAAGCGTCGCGATCACGCTGACCACCCTGGTGCTGCTGATCGCGTCGACGGTGATCGTGCTGACCCGGCTGGACGTGTGGCCGCAACCTCCGGCGGGCAGGAGCGCAGCGACCCGGGGTTGGGATCGCGTGACCGCGGAGCCGGCGTGGCTGCGGCGATGCTGGCTGGCGGTCGCGATCGTGGCGCCCGCGGTGATCTACCTGGAACCCATCCGGTCGAACTTCGACTTCGGCCAGATCAACGTCGTGCTGATGACCCTTGTCATCGCCGACTGCGTGCCCCGCAGGACGCCGTGGCCGCGCGGCATGCTGCTGGGCGTCGCGATCGCCTTCAAGCTCACCCCGGCGGTGTTCCTTCTGTACTTCCTGCTGCGCCGCGACACCCGCGCGCTGCTGGTGACCGCGACGTCGGCGGTGGTGGCGACCCTGGCCGGTTTCGCCTTGGCGTGGCGGGACTCCTTGGAGTACTGGACCGAAACCGTGCGCAACACCGACCGCATCGGCACCGCGACGCTGAACACCAACCAGAACATCGCAGGTGCCCTGGCTCGCTTGGGTATCGGCGAGGGCGAGCGGTTCGTGCTGTGGACGCTGGCCTGCTTCGCGGTGCTCGGGTTGACGGTGTGGGCGGTACGACGGGTGCTGCGTGCCGACCAACCCGTGTTGGCACTGATCTGTGTGGCGATGTTCGGGCTCGTGGTATCACCGGTGTCGTGGTCGCATCACTGGGTGTGGGCGCTGCCGGCGGTGCTGGTGATCAGCGTGGTGGCCTTCCGCCAGCGGCACGTGGCGCTCGGCCTGGTGGCCGCGGCGGGTATCGCGTTGATGGTGTGGACGCCGATCCCGCTGATGCCTGAGCACCACGAAACCACGGCGTCGCTGTGGCGCCAGCTCGCGGGCGGTTCGTATGTGTGGTGGGCGATCGCATTGATCGCGGTGGCGGGAACGGTGTCCGCGCGCTCGGCCGATCGGTCGGTCAGCCCGCGGCTGCTTCCGGCATCCGCGCCGGCGGCTTGACCGCGGTTTCAGCTTTTCCCTCTTTGATGTCGGCGGCGTAGAGGTCGACGTACTCCTGGCCGCCCAGCCGCATCAGCTCGTACATCACCTCGTCGATAACCGCCCGCTCGATGAACCGGTTGCCCGCCAGGCCCTCGAACCGGCTGAAGTCCATCGGCTTGCCGAACTTGACCTGAACCCGGCCGAACCGCCACATCTTGCTGCCGGGCGGGTTGACGACGTCGGTTCCGATCATCGCGACCGGAATGACCGGCACTCCGGTCTCCAGCGCCAGCCGCGCCAGACCGGTCTTGCCCTTGTAGAGCCGGCCGTCCGGCGAACGGGTGCCCTCGGGATACATGCCGAGCAGCTTGCCTTCGGTGAGAATCCGTTCGGCGGTGGTCAGCGCGCTCTGCGCGCTGTCGGCATCGGTGCGGTCGATCGGAACCTGCCCGGCGGCGGTGTAGAACCACCGCTGACACCAGCCCTTGAGCCCGGTTCCGGTGAAGTACTCGGCCTTGGCCAGGAAGGTGATCCGGCGGCTGACGACGAGCGGCAGATAGAAGCTGTCGGCGACGGCGAGGTGGTTACTGGCCAGGATCATCGGGCCGGAGTGCGGAACGTAGTCCAGGCCTTCGACTTTGGGACGGCCGAGCAACGACAGCAAAGGGCCCATGAAGATGTACTTGAAAAGCCAGTACCACATGGACCCTCCCCAATCATGGAGCACCTGACGGTGCTTTGCGACAACTGTACCCACGCGATGTGGTTGCGACCACACTGCCGATGCGCGATCCGCCTGCGCTCCTCGCGGGCCGAACTTCACTCCTCAACCGTCACCGGGATGTGCTGATACCGGCCCGGCCCCGCCGGCGACGGTTCGTCACCCTCTGGCGGTCCGCTCGGTGGCGGCGGCGCCTCCGGCGGCTCGGGGGGAGTCTCGATGTTCTCGACCATAGAGCGGATCACGGCCAGCAGCGCCACGCTGTGCTCGGCGATGACGGTCAGAAGCGGATGCTGTTCACCGGCCGCCAGCGCTGCCAGCGCACACACCGGGCACCACACCTGCTGACACTTGCCTGGGGAATCGCCGCGGCCCGCCGCCCTAGCGGCGGCCAGTCGCACCGCGGGGTCGAGCCGGTCGAGGATCGTCTGGGCCAGCTGCCGCAGTTCGGGAGCTAGATCTGGATGTCGCCGCCCAGCGGCTCCGGCGTCGTC
>JAVRPG010000663.1:0-4624 GCA_032162325.1 Mycobacterium sp.
TCGCCGACTACGGCTTCATCGAGACGTCCGCCAAGCAGGACGGCCGCAACATGACGATGGTGCTGGCACCGCACCGCGGCGCGAAGACTCGCGCCAAGGCGGCGCACGACGCCGACGCACCACCGGCCCGACGGGCAGAATCCTCACCGGCGCCCGCGGCGGCCCCACCCGAAGACCAAGACGTATCGCAGACCGATACATCACAGAGCTAGAAGGACATCAATGCCCAAGGCGAAGACCCATAGCGGCGCTTCGAAGCGGTTCCGGGTCACCGGCACCGGAAAGATCGTGCGTCAGAAGGCCAACCGTCGACACCTGCTCGAGCACAAGCCCACCAAGCGCACCCGGCGCCTCGACGGCCGCACCGAGGTGGCGGCCAACGACAAGACCCGTATCAAGAAGCTGCTGAACGGCTGATTTTTCACCCATATCAGCCCGTACGAAAGAGGAACACTCTCATGGCACGCGTAAAGCGCGCAGTAAACGCTCAGAAGAAGCGACGCACGGTACTCAAGGCGTCGAAGGGATATCGCGGCCAGCGGTCGCGTCTATATCGCAAAGCCAAAGAGCAGCAGCTGCATTCGTTGACTTATGCCTATCGTGACCGGCGTGCCCGCAAGGGCGAGTTCCGCAAGCTGTGGATCTCCCGGATCAACGCGGCAGCCCGCGCCAACGACATCACCTACAACCGGCTGATCCAGGGCCTGAAGGCCGCCGGTGTCGAGGTGGACCGCAAGAACCTCGCCGAGATCGCGGTCAGCGATCCGGCCGCCTTCACCGCGCTGGTCGAGGTCGCCAAGGGCGCGCTGCCCGAGGACGTCAACGCGCCAGCCGGAGCCGCTCGGCCGGCGACATCAGACGCCGGCGAGGCTGCCTGACGCTCACCGAACGCTCCGCCAGGGTGGCGGCGGCGGTCAAGCTGCACCGCCACGTCGGACGACGCCGCGCCGCCCGCTTTCTCGCCGAGGGTCCCAATCTCGTCGAGGCCGCGTTGCGGCGCGGACTCGTGTCCGAGGTGTTCGCCACCGAATCGGCTTCGAGCCGATTCGCTGACTTGCTCTCCGTCGCGCCGGTGCATCTGGTGACCGATCGCGCCGCAAAAGTGTTGTCGGAGACCGTGACTCCGGCCGGACTGGTGGCGGTGTGCTCGGTGCCGGAGACGACGCTGGCCGGCGTCGTTGCCGATGGCCCACGGTTGGTGGCCGTCGCGGTGGAGATCTCCGAGCCCGGCAATGCGGGCACCCTGATCCGCATCGCAGACGCGATGGGCGCCGACGCTGTGGTGCTGGCCGGACACAGTGTGGATCCGTACAACGGAAAATGCCTGCGGGCGTCGGCGGGCAGCATCTTCTCGATTCCGGTTGTGACCGAACCCGATGCGGTGGGGGCGGTCTCTACGCTTGGCGAGGCGGGCCTGCAGGTGCTTGCCACCACCGTCGACGGCGAGGTCAGTCTCGACGACGCGGCATTGGACGCGCCGACGGCATGGCTGTTCGGTCCGGAATCACACGGTCTGCCAAGCGAATTGGCGGAAATGGCGACGCATCGGGTCCGGATACCGATTCCAGGCAGCGCCGAGAGCCTCAACGTGGCGTCGGCCGCCTCGATCTGTCTTTATCAGAGCGCGCGGACGCACCGACTTGACTGACTCTGTGTGCCAAAGTCGCGGAGTTGTCGCTCAGAGGCGGGCACGAAGGGTGTTGTCCGAATCTCCGGGCAGCTTAGGTTAGTTGGCCTTCATGAACTGCTCGGAGATCTGGAGCATCAGCTTGCGTGGCGTAAACCGGTATGCGCTGGCGAGCACGGCGTTCCTCAAACCGGAGACGATTGTCGGAGAAGACTTATCCAATGCGCTGAACGCGGTGTCGACGACCTGTTTGGGTGTCTGCCTACCGTCGGTGAGGAACTCCTCCCCGGTGCGCGCGAAGAACTCGGTCTCCGTGGCGCCCGGGCACAACGCCAGCACTCTGACCCCGGTCCCTTTGCACTCCTGCCAGAGCGCCTCGGAGAAGGACAGCACGAACGCTTTGGTGGCACCGTAGACCGCCATGCCAGGGGTCGGCTGAAAGCCGGCAGTGGACGCAACGTTGATGACCACACCGTGTCCCGCCGCGGTCATCGATGGCAGAAAGCACGCCGTGAGGTCGACCAAGGTGCCGCAGTTCAACTGGATCTGCGCGGCGTTGGCGTCGGGATCTTGGCCGACGAACTTTCCGTGCAGACCGACGCCGGCGTTGTTCACCAGAATGTCGATCGGTCGTCCGAGGTCGCGGACCTTCGTTGCGAGTTGTGCTCCCGAGCCAGGAGTGGCGAGATCGGCGGTGATGACGTCGACGACGATGTCCGGGTGACGCTCGAGCAGCGTCTTGCGCAACTCTTCGAGCTTGTCAGCGCGACGTGCAACCAGGACGAGGTTCACCCCGCGCTGGGCAAGCTGGACGGCGAACTCCTCGCCGATTCCCCCGCTGGAGCCCGTGATCAACGCGGTGTTGCTGCTGAGGTCCACGAGGTCCTCCTCCGTGTCGGCGACGGGACCATTGTGGTCGCCGACACAGCGGTCGTCTAGCTCAGCAGCCCCTTGGCGACATGCGTGATCTGCACCTCGTTGCTGCCTGCGTAGATCATCAGCGACTTGGCGTCGCGGGCCAGCTGCTCCACCCGGTACTCGGTCATGTAGCCGTTGCCGCCGAACAGCTGCACTGCGTCCATAGCGACGTCGGTCGCGGCCTGCGAGCAATACCACTTGATCGCCGACGCCTCAGGCAGCGAGATCTGCGTACCCGTCTGCGTCGCCTCTATGACGCGAAACAGCATGTTGCGCACATTCATTCTGGCCACTTCCATGTTGGCCAGCTTGAGCTGGATCAGCTGGAACTGGCCGATCTCCTGCCCCCACAATTTGCGGCTCTTCGCGTAGTCGACACATAGGTGCAGGCACTCCTCGATGACGCCGAGCGCCATCGCCGCCACCCCGATCCGCTCGGCGGAGAAGTTCGCACGGGCGCTGGCGCGTCCGTCGCTGGCGGCGTCGGTTCCGTCTCCTTCGGTCTCGCCGAGCAGCCGGTCCCGGCCGAGCCGGACGTTGTTGAAGAACAGCTCCCCGGTGCGTGAGCTGTGAATGCCCATCTTGCGGAACGGCTTTGACTGCACGAAGCCCTCCATGCCACGGTCCAGCACGAAGGTCAGCACCTTGCGGTCACGCTTGTCGACGCCGGCTTCGTCGAGCTTGGCGTAGACCACCACGACTTCGGCATCTGGGCCGTTGGTGATGAAGGTCTTCTGGCCGTTGAGGATGTAGTCGTCACCGTCACGCACGACATACGACTTCATGCCGCCGAACGCATCCGACCCGGAGTCCGGCTCGGTGATCGCCCACGCGCCGACCTTGTCGTAGGTGACCAGGTCCGGCAGCCAGCGTTCCTGCTGCGCGAGCGTGCCGCGGCCCATGATCGTCGGCACGGTGAGCCCGAGGCTGACACCCATCCCCGTGACCACGCCCATGCTGACCCGGCACAGCTCGCTCACCACGACGAATCCCATGCCGCCCTGCGCGCCGTCACCGAACATGCCACCCGACGCCCGCTTTCCGGACGGTTCGCCGCCCTCCCGAAGCCGGGCGAGCCGCTTGTTGAGCGAGTCACGCGCCATGTCGGCGATGCCGAACGTCGCGAACAGCTTGCGGATGACGGGGTAGGGCTCCATCTCGCCGCTTTCCAGCGCGTCGACGTGCGGGCGGATTTCCTTGTCGACGAACTCGCGCACGGCGTCGCGCACGGCGAGGTCGACGTCAGACCATTCGAGCATGCCTTCAGGCTGCCTTACCGCGACCGCGTGCCGGACGCAGACCCGCCAGAGAGAAGGTGGTGTGCACCAGGGAGCCGGCCCGATCCAGCAGCGACTTGCGCGGGGGCACGTAGTGCATGGGCAGGTCACGCCGGTCGCGGGGTGGTGACATGAACGCGGGCGCCTCGACCAGCGGGGCGTCTTCAGACACGCGGCCGTTGGCGCGACGGTAGGCGGCGAGCGCGCGCGGGTGGAGCCGAATCTCGTCTGGCACCACGACGAACGCCATTTCGACAAGCTTGCCGAAGATCCGCAGCAGCACCTCGTCGCCGGGCGTCCACCGCATGCCGGCTTTCTCGCGCACCGCGGGATCGAACAACCCGGCCGCGATCCAGCGCTGCGCGCCGACCATGGGCCTGAACAGCTGATCCCAAATCGGAGTGGGCATCAGCACAAACCACGGTTTGGGGATGCGGATCGTGAAGATGTCCAGGGTGGCCTTGTTGATCTCGAGTTCTTCGCTGCACTTGCTATCCCAGTACGCCTGGAATTCCTCCCACGTCTTGGGCACCGGCCGCATGCTCATGCCGTACATCCGGTACCACTGCACGTGCTCGTCAAACAGCTGGCGCTTCTCGGCCTCGGTCAGCCCGCCGCAGAAGTACTCGGCGGTCTTAAGCACGAGCATGAAGAACGTCGCGTGGGCCCAGTAGAAGGTCTCGGGGTTCAACGCGTGATAGCGGCGGCCCGCGCCGTCGACGCCTTTGATGGTCTTGTGGAAGCCGCGGATCTGCTGACCCGTCTGCGTCGCGCGATCGCCGTCGTAGACCACACCCATGAT
>JAVRPG010000664.1:0-3260 GCA_032162325.1 Mycobacterium sp.
CGGTCTATCGCGTCGGCGAGACCCATCACGAGCGCCTCAAGCTCGACATCACCGGCGCGCTGCTGGCGACCCTCGGCTGTACCGCGGCCGTCCTGGTGTTCACGCAAGGCCCACCGCGCGGCTGGGTTGACCCGTGGGTGTTCGGCGCCGGTGTCGCCGCGGTGGTGTTCTTCATCGCCTTCCTTCTCGTCGAGCGCACCGCCGACAATCCGCTCGTCCCGTTCTCGGTGTTCGACAACCGCAACCGGGTGATGACCTTCGTTTCGCTGTTCCTCGCCGGCGGAGTGCTGCTGACCCTGACCGTCATGATCGGGCTGCTGGTGCAGGATGTCCTCGGCTATTCCGCATTGCGGGCCGGTGTCTGCTTCATACCGTTCGCGCTCGCCTTCGGTCTCGGCAGCGTGCTGGCCGCGCGGATGGCGCCGTTCGTCGCGCCGCGGTGGCTGATCATCGGCGGCGGCGTGTTCGTGCTCGCCGCCATGCTTTTCGGGTCCACGCTGACTCGCCATATCCCGTACTTCCCCGACCTGTTCATGCCGATCGTGGTGGGCGGTTTCGGTATCGGGGTGATCGCTGTGATCCTGCCGCTGTGCGCCGTCGCCGAGGTGGGGCCACGGGAGATCGGGCCGGTTTCGGCGATCACGCTGATGGTGCAAAACCTCGGCGGCCCGATGGTGCTGGTGGTGATCCAGGCCGTGCAGACGTCGCGCACGCTGTACCTGGGCGGTACCACGGGGCCGGTGAAGAACATGACGCCGGCGCAACTGGACGCGCTCGGTTACGGCTACACCTACTCGCTGCTCTGGGTTGCCGGGATCGCAGTGATCGTCGGGATCGCGGCGTTCTGGATAGGCTTTTCGGCGCGTCAGATCGCCAGCGCCCAGCACACCCGCGAGGCGGTAGAGGCGGGCGAGCTGTAGTCCCCGGCCGTCGTTACGCTGGCGGCGTGGACGACCACGCGAGACCCACGCGTCAGCAGATCTCGGACGCAGTCGACCCTCTGGGCTGGCGCCTCATGCTGGGCGCCATCCACACAGAAGTGTTGGCACCGTCCTTGATGGAGGCGACGGCGGCGGTGTCGCTGGCCGTTTCAGCGGCCGGCAACGACGGGCAGGGTCACTTGACCGTGGACATCCGCGCGGACCGGGCCGTGCTGCGGCTGCAGTCAGCGAAGGCCGGCTGGGTGACTGGGCGCGACATCCGACTCGCGCACAGGGTGTCGGGGGCGCTAGGGGCGCGGGGACTGCACACGACCCCGGGCGACGGCTCCGTTCAGCTGCTGGAGATCGCCATCGACGCGCTCGACATCCCGGCCGTGCGGCCGTTCTGGAAGGCGATCACCGAATACGTCGACGAACTCGGTCCGTCCGATCTGTCTGCCGCGCTGATCGATCCGACCGGACGTGGACCCGCGATCTGGTTCCAGCAGATGGACGCGCCGCGGCCACAGCGCAATCGCGTCCATCTCGACATCGATGTGCCGCATGACGCTGCCCGGGCGCGGATCGAGGCGGCGCTCGCGGCGGGTGGAACCCTGCTCAGCGATGAGCGGGCACCCGCATTCTGGGTGTTGGCCGATCCCGAGGGCAATGAGGCCTGCATCTGCACCTGGCAAGGCAGGGATTGAGGCCATCGCTAAGCTAGCCCGCTGTGATCACCCGCATGTCCGAGCTTTTCCTGCGTACGCTGCGCGACGACCCGGCCGACGCCGAGGTACCCAGCCACAAGCTGCTGATCCGGGCCGGCTACGTCCGGCCGATCGGCCCCGGGCTCTACAGCTGGCTGCCCCTGGGCCTGCGGGTGCTACGCAAGATCGAGAAGATCGTCCGCGACCAAATGAATGCCATTGGCGGACAAGAGATTCTGTTTCCTGCGCTGCTGCCCAAGGCGCCGTATGAGGTGACCAACCGCTGGACTGAGTACGGCGACGGCGTATTCCGGCTTCAAGACCGCCGCCGCAACGACTACCTGCTTGGCCCAACCCACGAAGAGCTGTTCACGCTGACGGTCAAGGGGGAGTACAGCAGCTACAAGGATTTCCCGGTGCTGCTGTACCAAATCCAGACCAAATACCGCGACGAGGCCCGGCCGCGCGCCGGGATCCTGCGGGGCCGCGAGTTCATCATGAAGGACTCGTATTCGTTCGACGTCGACGACGAAGGGCTCAAGGCGCAGTACCACGCGCACCGGGAGGCGTACCAGCGCATCTTCGCCAAGCTGGGTGTCCGCTACGTCATCGTCTCCGCCGTCTCCGGCGCGATGGGCGGCAGCGCATCCGAGGAGTTCCTTGCCGAAAGCGATATCGGTGAGGACACCTTTGTGCGGTGCCTGCAGTCGGGGTATGCCGCCAACGTCGAGGCGGTGATCACGGCTGTGCCGGAGCCGGTCCCGATCGAGGGGCAGCCAGAGGCCAAGGTGTACGACACTCCCGGCACCCCGACGATCGTCGCACTCGTCGAGTGGGCCAACACCGCCGACCTCGGCCGCGAGATCGCCGCCGCCGACACGCTGAAGAACGTGGTGCTCAAGGTGCGTCAGCCTGGCGGCGAGTGGGAGCTGCTGGCGGTCGGTGTGCCGGGGGACCGCGAGGTCGACGAGAAACGGCTGGCGGCCGCGCTGGACCCGGCCGAATTCGCGTTGCTCGACGACGCCGACTTCGCCAGGCACCGCTTCCTGGCGAAGGGCTACATCGGGCCGAAGGCGTTGCTGGCCAACGGCGTTCGTTACCTGGTCGATCCCCGTGTGGTGGATGGCACGTCCTGGATCACCGGCGCCGACGAGCCAGGTAAGCATGTCGTCGGCCTGGTCGCCGGCCGTGACTTCGTCCCCGACGGCACCATCGAGGCCGCCGAGGTGCGCAACGGCGATCCGTCGCCCGACGGCGCAGGCCCGCTGGTCTCGGCCCGCGGCATCGAGGTAGGCCACATCTTCCAGCTCGGCCGCAAGTACACCGACGCGTTCGCCGCGGACGTGCTCGGCGAGGACGGCAAGCCGGTCCGGCTCACCATGGGTTCCTACGGCGTCGGCGTATCCCGGCTGGTGGCGGTGATCGCCGAACAGCACCACGACGAGCTGGGGCTGCGATGGCCGTCGTCCGTGTCGCCGTTCGACGCCCACGTGGTGATCGCAAACAAAGACAGCGAAGCCCGCTCCGGTGCCGTGGAGGTGGCCAACGAGCTCGACCGGCTGGGCGTCGAGGTGCTGCTCGACGACCGGCAGGCCTCACCCGGGGTGAAGTTCAAGGACGCCGAGCTGCTCGG
>JAVRPG010000665.1:0-4217 GCA_032162325.1 Mycobacterium sp.
AGATGGTCGGGTCGGGTCGCCCCGCTGGTCACCGTCCGGACGGGTGGCGCGCTCGAGCTCGATCAGCACGGAGTGGTACGGGCGTCCCGTCGCGTGCTGCATGCCGATCTCACAGGTGCGGTTGGCCGACAGATGCGCATCGAACTCCCGTGACGTCACCTCTTCTGCCTCGTGCCTCGTGGCCGACTCGGTCAACTCCTTGTGCAACATGCCTCGGTCGCCTGCGAACCCGCAGCACTCGGCGTAGACCGGGATGCGGACGTCGCGGGCGCACGCGGCCGCGACCGCACGGAGGTCGTCGTCATCGCCCAGATGGCGCATCGAGCAGGTGGGATGCAGCACCGCGCTGTCGATACGCTGGGTGATCACCAGGTTGGGCAACAGCTCGGTCGCGGCCCAGACGATCGAGTCAACGACCTTGAGAGCGGCGTGCTTTCGAAGATTGTCGGGCGTCAGGTATGGCTGCACCTCGTGCGCGATGCCCAGCGTGCACGACGATGCGTCGACGACGAGCGGCAGGCGTCCACGGTCGGTCCACTCCCACGCCCTCTCGACGATCCGGTTGGCCATCACCGCGTTGCCCTCGTCGTAGCCCTTGGAGTGCCAGATCGTCGCGCAGCAGGACCCGACGACGTCCGGCGGAATCCACACCGGCCGTCCGGCCCTGCGTGACACCTCGACGATGGCCTCGGCCACGGACTCCCCGTCGGGGCCGGCGAAGATCCGGTTGACACACGCCACGTAGTAGACGGCGGTAGCCGTGGCCCGGTCGGTAGACGGCAGCCGCCTCGCCGCCGGTCCGGGAATCTCGGGCAGCCATTCGGGAATCAGTTCCGGAGAGACCACCTCGCGCACCGCCGAGGTGACGGTGTCCAACACTCGGTCTCTGAGGTGGTCCGCGACGCCGAGGGCTGCTCGGATCGACCGCTCTGCGACGGCGAACCCCTTCGCGATGCGGGCCGCGTTGCGCTCCTCGCGGGCAGAGTGCCGCAGGTGGCGGAACCCCTTCATCATCGCGCCGGTATCGATGCCGACCGGGCACGCGATCATGCACGTCGAGTCCCCGGCACAGGTGTCGACCGCGTCGTGCCCGTAGGACTCCAGCAGCGCGTCCATGACCGCCGACTCTGCGGGCTGGCGCAGCATCTCACGGCGCAACACGATGCGCTGCCGCGGCGTGGTCGTCAGATCGCGGCTCGGGCAGACGGACTCGCAGAAACCGCACTCGATGCACGCATCGGCGACGGCCTCAATGGTCGGGATGGTCTTGAGACCCTTCAGATGCGCCCGGGGCTCGCGGTTGAGCACCACCCCGGGGGCGAGCACGCCATCGGGGTCCAGCAGCTGCTTCACCCGCCACATCACCTCAGTGGCGCGGGAACCCCACTCCAGTTCGAGGAACGGCGTCATGTTGCGCCCGGTGGCGTGTTCGGCCTTCAGCGAACCATCGAAACGGCGGACGATCATGGTGCAGAAGTCCTCCATGAACGCCGCGTAACGCGCGACGTCGTCCGGGCGGGCCGCGTCGAACGCGAGCAGGAAGTGCAGGTTGCCGTATGCCGCGTGTCCTGCGACGGCGGCGTCGAAGCCGTGTTTGCGTTGCAGTTCGCTCAGGGCCACGCAGGCGTCCGCCAATTGCGACGGCAGCACCGCGAAGTCCTCGGTGATCAGCGTCGTGCCCGTGGGACGCGCCTTGCCCACCGCCGTCATAAATGCTTGGCGGGCATGCCAATACATGTTGATCGTGGCGGCATCCTCGGTGAATCGGTTGGTGATCGAGGCGACCGGCGTCACCAGGGTCAGTTTGTCCCGAACCACCGCAGCGGCTTGCCGGTTGTCGCGGTGCGCATCGGCGTCCCCGGCGCGGAACTCGACCAGCAGCGCTGCCACACCCGCCGACATGTCCGCCCAATCAGCGGGGACCCCCGCCACGCTTGCGCAGGCGCGCAGTGTGTTGTCGTCCATCACCTCGATCGCGCGCGCTCCGGCATCGGCGAACAGCGGTACGGCCGCTGCGGCGTCGCGCAGCGTCGGGAAGACCAGCATCGCCGTATGGGTGAACCGATCCAGGGGGACCGTGTCGAACACCGTCTCGGCGATGAACCCGAGGGTGCCCTCCGAGGCGACCATCAGTCCGCGCAGGATCTGCACCGGGGTGGCGCCGTCCAGGAACGCATCGAGCCGGTAACCGCTGGTGTTCTTGAGCCGGTACTTCTTGCGAATGCGGGCGACAAGCTCGGTGTCGCGCTCGATCTCGTCCTTCAGTGCGATCAGCCCGTCACAGAGTTCAGGTTCGGCCCGCCGGAGCCGGTCGTCGGCGTGCGGATCGGCAGTGTCCACCACGGTGCCCGACGGCAGGACAAACGTGAGCGACGACAGCAACTTGTAGGAGTTGCGCGTCACGCCCGCCGTCATTCCCGAGGCGTTGTTGGCCACAACGCCGCCGACCGTGCACACACTCGAGCTGGCCGGATCGGGTCCCATCAGGCGACCGTGCCTGGCTAGCGTGATGTTGGCGTGCCCCAGCGTCGTGCCAGGCCTGATCCTCGCCTGCGCACCCCCGTTGAGGACCTCGGCGCCGGTCCAGTGGCGGCGCACGTCGACCAGGATGTCGGTGCCCTGCGACTGTCCGTTCAACGAGGTGCCGGCCGCGCGGAACACGATGTCCCGGTCGTGCTCGCGGGCGTACCGCAGCACCGCGGCGACGTCGTCGGCCGTCTCGGCGATCACCACCACCTGTGGGACGAAGCGGTACGGACTGGCGTCCGAGGCGTACCGCACCAGGTCGGAGAGCTTGTGCAACACCTTGCCTTCGCCAAGGAGGCCGATGAGGTCCTCCCGCAGGCTGTCGGGCGTGCCCGCGGCACGGTCCTCGGCCACGCTGTCGATGGCCGGACCGTCGGTGGCGGCTGGTCGCAGTGCTCCGGGCTTTGGGTCGAGGAGCACCACGTCAGCCTCCGCTGCTTAGGCGGGCGGCCTGGCCGCCGGCGGTCAGCGCAGCCGCTGGGGCGGCACGCAGCGTTCGGGACACATGCATCTGAAGGGCTCCTTCTCTGGGGAGGCGTGCAATCACGGAGAACCCGCGACGGCTCGACGTATGACGTTGAGGTGCGGCTGTCCTTCCACCGTCGCGCAGAAGGGCGTCTCATGCATCCGTTGATCCACTGGCAGGGGTCCCTAATCTGCCGACCGGGACTCCGTGCGGCGCGGGGTGGTGAAAATTGACACGGTCAGGCCCGCTGGGCCCCGTCGCGGTCAGCGCCGAGGACGCGGTGGAGTTGGGTTCGTGAACGGATGTTGAGCTTGGCGAAGATCTTGCGCAAGTGGTATTCGACCGTGCGCGGGCTGAGGAACAACCGTGCGCCGATCTCAGGGTTGGACAGGCCGTCGCGGGCGAGCCGGGCGATCTGGGCCTCCTGAGCGGTGAGCTGGTCGCCCGTCTTGACGGTGCGTTTACGGGCGGATTCGCCGGCGGCCAGCAGCTCGCGTGAGGCGCGCTCGGCGAACGCGTCCATGCCGATTGCGGTGAACATCTCGTGGGCGGTGCGCAGCTGCTCGCGCGCGTCGAGCCCCCGGCGCTCGCGGCGCAGCCATTCGCCGTACACCAAGTGCGCGCGGGCGAGCTCCACGCGGATGCGTGTGCGGCTGAGCCGGTCGATCGCCTCGCGGTAGAGGCTCTCGGCGACCTGCCCCTGGCTGAGCATGGCGCGCAAGCGCGCCTCGGTGCCCAGCGCCCAGTCAGTCCCGCTGGGGCGCGTGGTCTCGGTGAGCCGCCGGAGGCCGTCGGCTGCGCGCTCGGCGTTCCCGCTGCGGGCGGCTGCCTCCACGAGCTCGGCCAGCGCCCAGGTGGAGAACCGCAGCTCCTCGGGATACTCGGTGGCCTGCTCGGCAGCCGCCAGCGCGTCCTCATAACGGCCAACGCCGTTATCGAGCACCGCGATCGCCCAGAAATTGAAGATTCGCCCGAGTCCCTGGCCGCGATGCATCATGTCCGCGCTAGCGGGGTCGATCAGTTCGGCCGCCTCGGCTTCGCGGCCCTGCCACGCGGCGAGCATCAGGTCGGAGTAGGGCAAGAGGTGGCTGCCGGTCACCTCGGTGACCGCGCGCTCCTCCTCGGCCAGTGACGCGGCGGCGCCGAACTCGCCGGCGAACAGGAGCAACCCCGCCCGATTGCTCAAGGAAATCGGGAGGACCGCGAGCGCTCCGGCATCGCGGGC
>JAVRPG010000666.1:0-2719 GCA_032162325.1 Mycobacterium sp.
GTTTCCACTGCTATCTCCTCCAAATCGCTACTGATCCAGTCTAGAGGGGGCAGCAAATACAAAAGAATCCGCACATCAGCGGATAGATTGCAGCTGCCGTTCCGGTGCACCGCCCTGCACGTCGGCCAGCGCATTCGCCTCGTCGAGAAGTTCGCCTAGCTGCAGGGGGTACACGGTTTCGCCCTTGGCGACCAGTTCACCGATCATTGTCGCATCGCACCAGCGGTGCCCATGGATGTAGGCCCGCTCCAGCCCGGTGCGGCCGGCCGTCGACGGTTCGAACCGCCGGGTGCGGTGGATGAAGAACATCTCCTCGCTGCGGATGACCGAGCCGTTGAAGTCGATGACCGCGTCGCGCCGCCACACCGGTCCGATCAACTCCGCGGGGTCGACGCGCAGCCCCGTCTCCTCCGCCAGCTCGCGCACCGCGGCCTGCGGCAGTGTCTCGCCCGCCTGCGCCGCGCCCCCTACGGTGAACCACCAGAGTGGCGCTGGGCCGTCTGAGCCGTCCGGCAATGCCGGATCCGACCCGCAGAACAACAGCACACAGCCGTCGCCGTCGAGCAGCACGATGCGCGCGGACGTCCGGCGGCTGACCAGACTCCCCTCCCGCGGCGGTACTTCTGCACGTTCGGCGATCTCGAAATAGGTTGGCAGCCCGGCGGTTCCGCCGAGGCGAAGGATGCGCACCGCGGGCCGTTCCCGCAGCGCAAGGGTGTCGCGGACGGCGTCGTTGTGGAAACGGCGGGCCAGCAGCACCCGCGCCTCCGCGTCGGCGAGTTCGGCGACCAACGCCACGGGCAGCGACGCGGGGTCGACGAGCGCCAGGGCCGCGGACAGTTCGTTTTCGGCGGCCTCCCTGGCCGTTCGCGGTGCTCGCTCGGCGGCGTCGGCCAGCGCTGCCAGCCGCTTACCGTCCGGCCCGCCGCCGTATGCGTCGACGGCGACCGCACGTGCCACCACCGCACGCCGGGCCAGCAGCCCGTCGAGGGCTTGCCACGACAGGTCGTAGCGCACGTGCAGCCGGTCCAGCCGGTTGGCCGTCTGGAAGGCCCACAGGGCGACCAGTAGGAGCACCACGACCAGCAGCGCCAGCGCAATGATCACGATCCACGTGATCATTTACTCCCCCCGGTCGTCCCCCGGGCCTTCGGCCGGGTGGTGCGCCCAACGCTAGTGCCCGCCGTTCCCGCCACCTGGACCTTCGCCCCAGCCCCGGCAACCGTCTCGTAGACCCGCATGATCTCCCGGGCCACCACCGACCAGTCGTAACGGCGCACGGCCTCGGCGGCAGCGTCGACGTACCGCCCGCGGGCGACGTCGTTCTCCAGCATTTCGATCAGCCCCGTCGCCAGCGCCGCGGCGTCGTCGACCGGCACCAGCCGCCCGGCCTTGCCGTCGACAAGCACCCGGCGGAACGCATCGAGGTCGCTGGCCACCACCGCGGTGCCGGCCGCCATGGCCTCGACGAGCACGATGCCGAAGCTCTCGCCGCCGGTATTCGGGGCGCAGTACACGTCGGCGCTGCGCATCGCCGACGCCTTCTGGCCGTCGTCGACCTGGCCGAGGAACCGCAGATGCCCGGCCAGTGTCCCGGCGTCCTCGCGCAGTTCTTCCTCGTCGCCGCGGCCGACAATCAGGATCTCGACGTCACCGAACCGCTTAACCAGGGTCGGCAACGCGCCCAGCAGCACGGCCATGCCCTTGCGGGGCTCGTCGAAGCGGCCGAGGAATAGCACGGACTTGCCCGGGCGCGGGTAGCCGTCGAGCAGCGGCGCGTTCGCGAATGACGCGACGTCCACGCCGTTGGGAATCTCGACGGCGTCGCTGCCGAGCGCCTCCATCTGCCACCGCCTCGCCAGGTCCGACACCGCGATGCGACCGACGATCTTCTCGTGCATCGGCCGCAGGAGCGGCTCAAACACACTGAGCGTCAACGACTTTGTGGTCGACGTGTGGAACGTCGCGACAATCGGGCCCTCCGCGATGTTCAGCGCCAGCATCGACAGGCTCGGCGCGTTCGGCTCGTGCAGATGCAGCACGTCGAAGTCGCCGTCGGCCAGCCAGCGCTTGACCAGGCGATGGGTGGCGGGCCCGAACCGTAGCCGGGCCACCGACCCGTTGTACGGGATCGGCACCGCCTTACCACCGGACACAACGTAGTCCGGGAGTTCCACGTGCGGTGAGGACGGCGCCAGCACACTGACCTCGTGGCCGCGGCCGTGCATCACCTCGGCCAGCTGCAGCACATGGGACTGCACGCCGCCGGGAACGTCGAAGGAGTACGGGCAGACCATGCCGATGCGCATCAGGTCTCCCCTAGTTTCGCGCGCCGCTCGTCTGACAGGTCGGCCAGCCATTGGGGCTGCATCATGTGCCAGTCGGCGGGGTGCGCGGCGATGTTGTGGGCGAAATGGTCGGCCAGTTTCTGCGTGATGACGGTGACATCGCCCGAGGATGTGTCCAGCGGTGGAGTCACGCTGAATTCCCACCCGTGTCCGGAGTACCAGCTGTGCTCCACCATGAGGGGGGCACCGGTTGCGATGGCGAGCTTCGCCGAGCCTGCAGGCATACGGGTGGGTTCGCCGAAGAAGTCGACCTGCACGCCTGCGCGGGTCTGGTCTCGTTCGGCCATCAGGCACACGACGCGGTTGTCACGCAGCCTCTCGGCGAGCACCTCGAACGGCGGCCGCTCACCCCCGGACAACGGCAGCATCTC
>JAVRPG010000667.1:0-4313 GCA_032162325.1 Mycobacterium sp.
TGCTCGGAGTGCCGTGGATCGTCGTGGTGGGCCGCGGATGGGCCGACGGCGTGGTCGAGCTGCGCAACCGGTTCACCGGCGAGACCCGCGAGATCGCCGTCGACAACGCGGCCGCCGACATCTCCGCAGCGCTCACCGCTTAGCGCTCGCGGTTATTCAGAACCGCCGGGGAAGGCGACGGTGATCGGTGAGATGCCGAGGACCCGGCTCCATCGAGCGGCCGTGACCGCGCACTGCGTCAGCGCCGTCACCGCGAACGCCCGGTCCTGCTCGTCGGTCGCCTGCTCGAGCACTGCCCGCCACGCGACGGCGGCGTCTTCTTCCATCCGCACGGCCAGGTTGGCCGCGTCGGTCGGGTTGTCGACCGCGATCGGCAGCTGATAGCCGGCGGCTGGCAGCGGCGGGTCGGCGGACCGTGCATTGAGCATTGCGATCGCTCCCTCGCGCCGGTCGCGGTGCTCGGCCATCGCGGCCGAAACCAGGTCGTTGACGTCGGGCGTCGAGTGAGCCGACACCAGCCCGTAGCCGTAGATCGTCGCCTCCTCGGTGGCAATCGCGTCGAATAGGGCGCCGTTCGCCGCGTCCGACGGCCGTCCCGGCGTGGTGGGCTCGGCCGCCCGCGACGACGTGGTGGTCGTGGTGGTCGTGGTGGTCGGCGTCGGCTCCGGAGAGGTCATTGCGGCGCCCCCGCCGGAACCAGCGCGACCGTGTAGGCCGCTGTGCAGGAGGCGGCGATCGAGCCGAGGAGCCCGGCGCGATAGCCGGACTGCTTGGCCGCCAATTGTGCAGCGCTGTCCGCTGACTGACGCAGGGCCGCGATCAAGTCCTTGGTTGTGGGTGCGGTCGCCGGCGGCGACGTGGTGCTGGTCGCGGTCGTCGTCGGCGGCCTCTTGCCGGCCATCCGCATCAGTTCGTCGGACAACGCCTGGGCATGCTCCGATCGTTCGGAGGCCACCGCAGTCAGCGCCTGCGCCGTCGGCGGCGGGGGCGGGGGCGTTGCTGCCGCGGCGTCTGCGGCGAGTTGGCTGTCTGCGCGTGCCCGGTCGAGTTGGGCGGCCAGCTCGTCGACTTCCGGTGGTGGCGGCGGCGACCCGCATGAGGCGACCGTTCCGCCCAGCAGTGCCAAAGCCGCCACCCCGAACAACACGCGTCGTCTGCTGACAGTCGGCGGGGGGCTCGGCACGTGCAACATCCTGCCATTGCAGGCGCGGCCCCAACGCGGTGACAAGGCACGAATGATGAGCATCTACACGGCACTGCGCATTCGCTGGATGCCGCCGCGCATTTGCCGCTTGCCGCGGCGGCGCTGGCGTATCGTTGATAGTCGGTTCCAAGTTGCGCCGCGGGGAATCGTGTCCGGACAACTCAAGATGAGGAGCTCGCCGTGACGGAGCGGTCTGCGGGATTACCGTCGCAAAAACAGGTGATCGAGCTACTCGACGGCGAGTTCGCGCGCGGAGGCTACGACATCGAAGACGTGGTGATCGACACCGCGGCACGCCCACCCCGCATCACCGTGGTCGCCGACGGCGACGATCCTCTGGATCTCGACTCGATCGCCGCGCTGTCCCGGTCCGCGTCCGAGCTGCTGGACGGCATCGACGCCCCGGCGTACGTCCTGGAGGTTTCCTCGCCCGGCGTCGATCGCCCGCTCACCACCGAAAAGCATTACCGGCGCGCCCGCGGCCGCAAGGTCGAACTCACCCTCTCCGACGGCTCGCAGCTGACCGGCCGGCTCGGCGAAATCCACGAGGGCACCGTGCGACTCGTGGTGCGCGAGGGCGCGATGGCCAACTTCTCCGTCCGCGAACTGCCCGTCGGCGGCATCACCAAAGCCGTTGTCCAGGTTGAGTTTTCGCCGCCAAACCAGCGTGAGCTGGAGCTTGCCGGCCAATCTGGGAAGGAGGGTTCAGCGTGAACATCGACATGGCGGCATTGCACGCCATCGAGGCCGACAAGGGCATCACGGTCGACGTGGTCGTCGAGACCATCAAGTCGGCACTGCTGACCGCCTATCGCCATACCGAAGGCCATGAGGCCGACGCGCGAATCGAGATCGACCGCAAGACCGGCGTCGTCAAGGTGATGGCGCGTGAGACCGACGACGACGGCAACCTTATTAGTGAATGGGACGACACCCCAGAGGGTTTCGGCCGCATCGCGGCGACTACCGCACGTCAGGTGATCCTGCAGCGGTTGCGCGACGCGGAGAACGAGAAGAACTACGGCGAGTTCTCGGCGCGGGAGGGCGACATCGCCGCCGGGGTCATCCAGCGCGATGGCCGCGCGAACGCCCGCGGTCTTGTCGTCGTCCGAATGGGCAGCGAGACCAAGGGATCCGAGGGGGTGATTCCCGCCGCCGAGCAGGTGCCCGGGGAACGGTACGAGCACGGAGACCGGCTTCGCTGCTACGTCGTCGGCGTCAGTCGCGGCGCCCGCGAGCCGCTGATCACATTGTCGCGAACGCATCCCAACTTGGTGCGAAAGCTGTTCTCGCTGGAGGTCCCCGAGATCGCTGACGGGTCCGTCGAGATCGTCGCGGTCGCGCGGGAAGCGGGCCACCGCTCCAAGATCGCGGTCGCCTCGCGGGTGCCCGGACTCAACGCCAAGGGCGCCTGCATTGGGCCGATGGGCCAGCGGGTGCGCAACGTGATGAGCGAGTTGTCCGGCGAAAAGATCGATATCATCGACTACGACCCCGACCCGGCGAAGTTCGTGGCCAACGCGCTGTCGCCGGCCAAGGTGGTGTCGGTGAGCGTCATCGACGAGTCCGCCCGCGCCGCCCGCGTTGTAGTGCCCGACTTTCAGCTGTCACTCGCCATCGGCAAGGAAGGGCAAAACGCCCGGCTGGCGGCCCGGTTGACCGGTTGGCGGATCGACATCCGAAGCGATGCCGTGCCCGCCAACAAGCCCGAGCCCAACCCGGATGCGGCCCACGGGGCGGTTCGCGACCGCTAGTTCCACGCGCTACCAGCACGGCCGTTTGAAGTTCGCAGGCCCCGTGACGGTAGACTCAGCTGTGATCCAGCGCGAGACTTCGGCTGCGACGCATCGACGACCAGATGGACCGGTTCGGACGTGCGTTGGCTGCCGGAAGCGAGAGCTGGCCGTCGAACTGCTTCGAGTGGTCGCTGTCGACGGCGGGAATGGTGATTGCGCCGTGACCGTTGACTCAGCGAGAAAACTGCCGGGGCGGGGTGCTTGGTTGCATCCCGATCCGCGGTGTCTAGACGCAGCAATTCGGCGGCGAGCGTTCGTCCGAGCGTTGCGCATCACCGGTTCACCGGACATAACCGCGGTGGTAGAGCACGTCGGCGCTGCGAGAGGCCCTGTAGAGTTCGACCCGCCCGGCAAGAGAACAGGTAGCGAAGAGTATGAGCACACCGTGAAGTCCCGATGACCATGCGTCATAGCTAACCCGAGGCGCGGCGCCTACCACCGCTGACGCCTCTAGAGATGGAGATGTAGTGGCAGGCAAGGCCCGCGTACACGAGTTGGCCAAGGAACTCGGTGTAACCAGCAAGGAAGTGCTCGCCCGGCTTAGTGCACAGGGCGAATTCGTCAAATCCGCGTCCTCCACAGTGGAGGCGCCCGTCGCGCGCAGGCTGCGCGAATCGTTCGGCGGAGCAAAGCCCGCCGCTGCGAAGGTCAAGACCGAGGGCAATGGCTCACCGGCCAAGCCCGCCGCGACAAAACCCACACCAGCGAAGGCGCCCGCGGCGCCTGCGGAACCGGCGGCCGCGCCTCTCGCAGCGGCGGCGGCGCCACCCGCGGAGGCGGTCGCGCCTCCGGCGGTGCCCACTCCGACCCGCCCGGCTCCCACCCCCGGCGCAACGCCTGGTCCAAGGCCCGGCCCCGCGCCCAGTGCGCCTAAGCCCGCCGCACGTACCCCGCGCGTCGGCAACAACCCGTTCTCCTCGGCGCAGCCGGTTGACCGGCCGATTCCGCGTCCGCAGGCACCCCGTGCGGGTGCCCCGCGGCCCGGCGTGTCGCCGGGCAATATGCCCCCGCGTCCGGGCGGAACCCGTCCGGCCCCCAGCGGTCGACCCGGCGGGCCCCGGCCCAGTCCGGGCGGCGCCCGGCCCGGCCCCGGTAGTCGTGGTCCCGGTGCAGGCACGGGCGGTCGCCCCGGCGGCGGCGGTGGTGGCGGCGGTGGTAACTACCGCGGTGGTGGCGGCGGCGCCCCCGGCGGTGGTGGCGGCGCGCCCGCGGCTGGCGGCTTTCGCGGTCGCCCCGGTGGCGGCGGGGGCGGACGCCCCGGACAACGCGGGGGAGCCGCAGGCGCCTTCGGTCGTCCCGGCGGCGCACCCAAG
>JAVRPG010000668.1:0-3145 GCA_032162325.1 Mycobacterium sp.
GTGCTTCTTGTGCTCCGAGCGTGGCTCTGCGAAGCGCTCCGGGTCGAACTTCTCCGGGTTCGTCCACAGCTCGGGCAGGCGATGGTTCATCGACGGCCAGGTCACCACGTCGGTGCCGGCCGGGATGAAGTACCCGAGCAGATCGGTGTCGCGTATCGCCCGCCGGAAGTTCAGCGGCAGCGGGGTGGTCATCCGCAGCGATTCGTTGATCACCAAGTCGTAGGTTTCCAGCTTCTCCAGCGCCTCGATGTCCAGCGGCGCGTCGCCGATGCGGGCCGACTCGTCGCGGCAGCGGTCCTGCCACTGCGGGTTGGCCGCCAGGTGGTAGGCCATTGTTGTCATCGTCGAGGTCGACGTGTCGTGGGCCGCCATCATGAGGAAGATCATGTGGGCCACGATGTCCCGGTCGGAGAACTTGTTGCCGTCCTCATCCTCCGTCTGGCACAACACCGTCAGAAGGTCAGAGCCTTCCTTGCCGCGCCGCTCCTTGACCCGCTCGGAGAAGTAGTCCTCCAACAGCTTTCGTGCCTGCAAGCCCCGCCACCACTTGAACGGAGGCACGCTGGTGCGGATGATCGCGTTGCCTGCGCGGGTCGTCGTGGTGAACGCCTGGTTGACCTTCGTCACCAAATCGTGGTCGGTGCCGGGCTCGTGACCCATGAACACCATCGAGGCGATGTCCAGGGTGAGTTCCTTGGCAGCCGGATAGAACAGGAATCTTGGGTCATTGGCCACCCAGTCGTTGGCCAGCACCTTCGTCGCCACGGCATCGATGTGTTCGACGTAGCCCGACAGCCGCGTGCGGGTGAAGGCCTCCTGCATGATCCGGCGGTGGAACATGTGCTCGTCGAAGTCGAGCAGCATCAAGCCGCGCTCGAAGAAAGGGCCGATTATCGGATCCCAGGCACGCTGGGAGAACTCTTTGTTGCGGTTGGAGAACACGGCCTGGGTCGCGTCCGGTCCAAGAGCCAGCACCGAGCGAAGCGCAGGGGTCTTCTGGTAGTGGATCGGACCGTACTTGCGGTATACCTCCAGGACGAAATCCGGACCGCCACGGAAGAACTCGATCATGTGGCCGATGATCGGCAGACCCGCGTCGCCCATTACCGCCTTGAGGTCGCTGCCCGCCGGCGGCTCGGCCAGAACGAATTGGTCCCATTCGCGCCTTAGCAACTGTTGCTCGACCAGACCCATGCCGGGCATAGTGTTCGGAGTCAGCGTGAGCTTCCGCTTCGCCTGGTCGAGCAGGTAATCCTTGGTGCTGATCGTAGGCATGGACACGCTCCTGGAATCACAAGCTGTGGTGGACGTCACTCGACCATCCATCCTGGTATGGTTACTTGACGCGTGTCAAGTTTTGAATCCGCGAGTCGCGATGAAAAGGTCTACAGCCATGACGGCCCAACCCGAAGCACAGCAGGTCCGCCGCACCCGGGGCGACCGCCAACGCGAGGCCATCGTCACCGCGGTCCGCGAGCTGCTCCAGGAGCGGTCGTTCGCCGACCTGTCCGTCAGCACCATCAGTGAGCGGGCCGGTGTCGCCCGGTCCGGCTTCTACTTCTACTTCGACTCCAAGTACGCCGTGCTCGCGGTGATCCTCGCCGAAGCGGGCGAGCTGCTCGACCAGCTGACGCACGACTTCGCGCCGCGTGAGCCCGGCGAGACGCCAGAGGCGTTCGCGAAGCGGATGGTCGGCAGCGCCGCTGCGGTGTACGCCAACGACGATCCGGTGCTGACTGCGTGCGCGGTGGCACGCAATACCGACGCGCAGATCCGGGAAATGATGGACGACTTCTACGACACCGTCATGGACAAGATCGTCACGCTCCTCGAACAGGACGCCGATGCGCGCCCGATCTCCGACGATCTGCCGGCCCTGGTGCGGACGTTGGCGGCGGTGACCACCATGACGCTGACGCACGACAGCACCTTCGTCGGCCGCGGCGAGGATCCCGCGCGTGCCGTCGACATCGTCGAGCGGTTGTGGCTGAACGCGCTATGGGGTGGCAAGTAGCCGGCAGCCACGACGGTATCCTCACCCCCATGGCGCAGGGGAGCGGCTTTACCGGCAAGCGTTGTTTCCTTACCGGGGCCGCCAGCGGCATCGGCCGCGCCACCGCATTGAAGCTGGCCGCCGAAGGCGCCGAGCTGTACCTCACCGACCGTGACGCCGATGGCCTGGAGAAAACGGTCGCCGACGCGCGCGCGCTCGGTGCGCAGGTGCCCGAACACCGCGTTCTCGACATCTCCGACTACGACGAGGTGGCCGCCTTCGCCGAGCACATCCACGCCAACCATCCGGCGATGGATGTGGTGATGAACATTGCCGGTGTGTCCGCGTGGGGGACGGTCGATCAGCTCACCCATCAGCACTGGAAGTCGATGGTCGATATCAACTTGATGGGGCCCATCCACGTGATCGAGACGTTCGTGCCGCCCATGCTGGCAGCGCGCAGGGGTGGGCATCTGGTCAACGTTTCATCGGCCGCCGGCCTGGTGGCGCTGCCGTGGCACGCGGCCTACAGCGCAAGTAAGTACGGTCTGCGCGGACTTTCGGAGGTGCTGCGCTTCGACTTGGCACGGTATCGCATCGGGGTGTCGGTGGTGGTGCCCGGAGCGGTGAAAACGCCTCTGGTGCAGACGGTTCAGATCGCCGGCGTGGACCGCGAGGATCCCAATGTGAAGCGGTGGACGGACCGCTTCAGTGGGCATGCGGTGTCGCCCGAGCACGTCGCCGACAGAATGCTGCGCGGTGTGGTGCGCAACCGCTTTCTGATCTACACGTCGCCGGACATCCGGGCGCTGTACGCGTTCAAACGCGTTGCGTGGTGGCCCTACAGCGTTGCGATGCGGCAGGCTAACGTCGTGTTCAGTCGTGCGCTGCGGCCGCCAGTGAGGCGCTAGCGCTTACCCCAATCCCAGGGCGGCGTCGTCAGCATGCCCAACCCCGCGACCCGCGTCTCGCTGAGTTCCTTATAGAACTCGATCTCCATTGCGACGCAGTCTTTCTCTGCGTCGACGTCGGCGACGGATACCGTTTCCAGAAACTCCAGCATTGCCCTCGAATGGGTGACGACGACGACCTGCGTCTGGCTCGCGGCCGCCCGGATCAGTGACGCCAACGGCCGCACCAGGTCTGGGTGCA
>JAVRPG010000669.1:0-19691 GCA_032162325.1 Mycobacterium sp.
TATGAAAAAAGGCGGCTCGGAATTCTCCGAAACCGCCTCTCACCTGCTATTTCTCTGGTCGGGCTGACAGGATTTGAACCTGCGACCACTTGACCCCCAGTCAAGTGCGCTACCAAACTGCGCCACAGCCCGCGGTGCTGCCAGGATCGCCGGCAGCAGGTCGAAAGCCTACCGTAGACCGACGCCCGCCTCCTAAATGGTTACCAGCCGATACAGCCCGATGGCGCCGACCATCACAATCGCGGCTCGCAGCGCATTCGGCGACAGCCGCCGTCCGTAGTGCGCACCGAGGAATCCGCCGATCAGCGAACCCCCTGCGATCAATCCCGCTGCCACCCAGCTGATCCGGTCGAACGCGACGACGGTGTACGCCGCCGCAGCCACGATGTTCACCAGCAGCGACAGCAGGTTCTTCGCGGCGTTCATCCGCTGCATGTCCTCCGGCAAGAGTGCACTCATCAACGCGATCAGCATGATGCCCTGCGCCGCCGTGAAGTACCCGCCGTAAATGCCGATCAAGAATGTGCCGAATACCAGCGCAGCCATCCGGCGTCCGCTCACGTGTTCCGGGGGCTGGCCGGATTGCTCAGCGCGCCTTCGCGCCCACTCCTGGATCCGTGGACCAACAACCACCAGGCCCAACGCCAGGACCAGCAGCACCGGCACTACCTTTTCGAACACCTCCTCAGGCAGGTGCAGCAGCAGCCACGACCCTATTCCTGCGCCGATCAATGACGCGGGAATCTGCCAGCGCATCCGGTCCCATTGGCCGCCCAGCTCACGCCGATATCCCCACGTCCCTGATACGCCGCCGGCAACCAGGCCGACCGCATTCGACATCGTCGCCGTCACCGGCGGATAACCCAGCGCCACCAAGGTCGGGAATGTGATCAGCGTGCCGGAGCCGACGACGGCGTTGATCGCTCCCGCCCCAACGCCCGCGAGGGCGATCAAGATCATGTGGGAGACGGGCACTTGGCAACCCTAATGCGCGGCCCTGCAACATCGATCGGGCGTCCGTTAGGACCTCGAGGCGATCAGGCGCCTGATTCGCCTACTTGCTGGCCGATCGGCAGCGAAACCTTGATTGTCGTGCCATTGCCTTTGGCGCTGATCACCTCGATCAACCCCCCGAGTGCCTCGATCCTGTCACGCAACCCGGTCAAGCCCGATCCGCGCCGCGGGTCTGCTCCACCGATGCCGTCATCGCGGGTGGACACACACAGTGTGCTGTCTTGCTCGTCGACGACCACCTCCACCCGCGAGGCCGCAGCGTGCCTGGCTGTGTTCGTGAGCGTCTCGGAAACGACGTAGTAGGCCGCCACCTCAACGGTGGGCGGATACCGCGCCTCGGAACTGAGGTGCACCTCGACCGGGACAGAGGACCGCCGGGCAAGCGTCCGCAGCGCGGGACCGAGGCCGCCGTGGGATAGGACCGCTGGATGCAGTCCCTGCGATAACTCACGCAAGTCCTCCACCGACGCGACGAGTTCCTCGATTACCCGGTCGAGGTCTGCGCGAACTGACGGTAATTCCGCGGGCACCGCGTCGCGGGCGATGCGCAGATGGAACGCGAGCGAGACGAGCCGTTGCTGGGCTCCGTCGTGCAAGTTCCGCTCGAACCGGTGCCGCGCCTGATCTGCTGCGGCGACGACTCGTGCGCGGGATGCCGCCAGCTGCTCCAGGCTTTCAGCATTCGCAACGGCCGTCGCGACCAAGTCGGTGAAGTTGGCGATCTGTGATTCCGTGTTCGCCGGGAACGGCTCATTGCTCTTCGTCGAGGCCGCGATCACCCCCCACAGGAGCCCGGCGACGGTGATCGGGCAGCCGACCGACGAGCGGATACCGACCCCGAGCGCCTCCTGAGCGATCGCGCCCGTTGCGCCGGCGAAACTCGCCACCCGCACGGGACCGCGTGTCTCCCGGACGTCACGGGCGATGCTCGGTCCCACGAGCGAGAACCGCGTGCCGACGGCGAGTTCGGCCGGCACCCGGCTCCAGGCGGCAACGCCCGTCACCGTTCCGTCCTCCTCGTAGCGCTCCATGCGCGCGAGATCGGCACCGCACAGAAGACCGACTTCCCGCGTGACGGCCTCGAAGACTGCCGACGCCGGAGCCGACTGTGCGACCAGCGTCGCAATTCGCCGCAGTGCTAACTGCTCCTCCGAGAGGCGCGCCGACTCTAGCGCTGCCCGCCGCAAACGCGACGCCAGCCGGCCGACGATGATCGCAGTTGCCAGGAAAGCGACCGAGCCGATGATGTTCGACGGGTCTTCCAAATGGAACGCGAACGGCGGATGGACGAACAGGTAGTTGAACAGGACGACGCTCAGGACGGCAGCAAATATTGCCATCCCGGTGCCCCACACCATGGCGACAGCCATCACCACGAGCACATAGAGCACCAGCAGGTATGGCGCGGGAACGTGCGGGGTGAGCAGCGCAATGACGCCACTCACCGCGGCCACCGCCAACGCGGCCACGAGCGGCCCCACGCACTTGCTCAGGATGGTCGACCTCACCCGGTGTTGTGCCGTCTCATCACTACCCCCGCCGTACCTTAAGGCTGCCGCCAGCCTTCCGCGAAAGCCATCTCATCATCGCCGTCCACGCCGCCGCCATGTGCGAAAACGGCCACTTCGACGAGGTGGAACACACAACTGTGGGGCGGTGGAGTACAGCCGACCGAGTAGTCGCAGAACGCTGCGTGGCCACAGGCCGGACGACGCTTCCTCGCTCGTCGCGATGGCGGTTCCGTACCTAACACACCCGGTCCTACTCGACCACAACGACTTTCCGGCCCAGCCGGCCCAACAGAATCGCGCGAGTGGCGCCGCGGCCAATCTAGCGAGACCGTGCGCTGGGCCCAGAGTCGCTCAGCGAGACTTCGCTCCGTGCCACAGTCGCTCAGCGAGACTTCGCTCCGTGCCCACAGTCGCTCAGCGAGACTTCGCTCCGCGCTTCTCCCGGACCCTGACGTTGATCCGGATCGGGCTGCCCTCAAACCCGAATGTCTCACGCAGCCGCCGTTCCAGGAACCGCCGGTAGCCCGCCTCCAAGAACCCAGTGGTGAACAGCACGAACGTCGGCGGCCGCGCGGTCGCCTGAGTGGCGAACAGAATCCGCGGCTGCTTCCCGCCACGCACCGGCGGCGGGTGGGCGGCCACCACTTCTTTCAAGAATGTGTTCAGCCGGCCGGTCGATATCCGGCTGTCCCACGACTCCAGCGCCGTCTCCAGCGCCGGCACCAACCTTTGCACCGCCCGGCCGGTCATCGCCGAGATGTTGACCCGCGGCGCCCACTGCAGCTGCGCCAGCTCGCGCTCGATCTCACGCTCCAGCAGGTAGCGCCGGTCCTCGTCGACCAGATCCCACTTGTTGAACGCCAGCACCAGGGCCCGGCCCGCCTCGATCACCATCGACAGCACCCGTTGGTCCTGCTCGGTCAGCGGCTGCGACGCGTCGATCAACACGATCGCGACCTCGGCAGCGTCGATCGCACCGTGCGTACGCACCGACGCGTAGAACTCGTGCCCGCTGGCCTGTCCGACCTTGCGCCGCAATCCCGCGGTGTCGACGAAACGCCAAATCTTGCCGTCCATTTCGATCAGCGAGTCGACCGGATCAACGGTCGTGCCTGCGACGTCGTGCACCACCGACCGCTCGTCGCCGGCCAGCCGGTTCAACAGCGAGCTCTTGCCGACATTCGGCTTGCCCACCAACGCAACTCGCCGCGGTCCCCCACCTCCCGAGGCCATCTCAGAGACCGCGGGCAGCGCATCGATCACGGTGTCCAGCAGGTCGGCCACCCCGCGGCCGTGCATCGCACTGACCGAGTGCGGCTGCCCCAGCCCCAACGACCACAACTCCGCCGCGTCGGCCTCACCGCGTTCGGTGTCAACCTTGTTGGCGGCCAAGAACACCGGCTTGCCCGACCGCTGTAACAACCGCGCCGCCGCCTCGTCGGCCGTCGTCGCCCCCACCGTCGCATCGACGACGAAGATGATCGCGTCCGCGGTGCGCATCGCCACCGATGCCTGCTCGGCCACCAACTGCTGCAGGCCCTTGGCGTCCGGCTCCCATCCGCCGGTGTCCTGCACCACGAACCGCCGCCCCGACCACAGCGCGTCATACGACACCCGGTCGCGGGTCACGCCCGGCACATCCTGCACCACCGCCTCGCGGCGGCCCAGGATCCGGTTCACCAACGTCGACTTGCCGACGTTCGGGCGTCCCACGACTGCCACCACCGGTGGCGGCGCCGCGGCTTCCTCGATCGCCTCGGCGACCTCTTCCGCGCCGAGTTCCCAATCGCTTTCGTCGGCCCAGGTGCCCTCGTCGCTCATCGCCGGGCCCCGGCCCTCTCTTCGACAAGCCGCAGCAGATGCGCGATGACCTGGGGCTCGGTCATATCGCTGGTGTCGACAACCAATGCATCGTCGGCCGCCCGCAACGGCGACACCGCCCGCGTCGAATCCAGATGATCCCGGCGCTTGACGTCGGCCAGCACGGCGTCGTAGGCGTCACCCAACCCAGACGCGATGTTCTGGTCGTTGCGCCGCCGCGCCCGTTCCTCAGCCGAGGCGGTCAAGAAGATCTTCACGTCAGCGTTGGGCAGCACCACCGTGCCGATATCGCGGCCCTCGACAACGACGCTTCCCTGGCCCGTGGCCAACTCACGCTGCAACTGAACCAACCGGGTGCGCACCGCGGGAACCGCCGACACCGCCGACACCGCCTTGGTCACTTCGTCGCCGCGAATCTCGACCGAAACATCTTCTCCCGCAAGGTAGGACCGATCTACGTCGGGGTCATACCCGACGGCAAGGTCAACATCCGCCGAGGCGGCACCGACAGCATCCACATCGTCCAGATCGATCCCGGCCCGCAACACCGCCAGTGTCACGATCCGATACATCGCACCGGTATCCAGATAGCGCGCGCCCAATGCTCGGGCCAAACCCCGTGACACCGAAGACTTTCCGGTGCCTGCCGGGCCGTCGACGGCGATCACAAGCGAGGAGGTCACAGGCCAACCGCCTTGTACAACTCCCCAATCTCCTTGCGGCTCAACACGCGGATGCTGCCGGGTCGTTGGTCGCCGAGCGCGACCGTCCCGATGTCGGTGCGCACCAGCTCCTGTACCGGGTATCCGACCTCCGCCAGCAGCCGCCGCACGATTCGTTTGCGGCCCTCGTGCAGCGTCACCCGCACCAGCGTCTTGCCCGGAACCGCGTCCACCAAGGCGAAGTCGTCGACATGTGCCGGCCCGTCGTCCAGTTCGACCCCGTCGCGCAGCTTGCGGCCCAGCCCGCGCGGCACCGCGCCGACGACCGTCGCGAGATACGTCTTGGGCACCTCGAACGACGGATGCATCAACCGGTGAGCCAACTCGCCGTCGTTTGTCAGCAGCATTAGCCCTTCGGTGTCGGCGTCGAGCCGCCCGACGTGAAACAGCTTCTTGTTTCCCCGCACCCGATGCTCGACGAGATCACCGACGCACGGCCGGCCGCGGTCATCGGACATCGTCGAATGCATCCCCCGCGGCTTGTTGATCGCCAAATACACCAGCGTGTCGTCGACCGTCACCCGAGCGCCGTCGACGCGGATCACCGACACGTCCGGATCCACGCGCGTGCCCAGCTCGGTCACCACCCGGTCGTCGACCTCGACCCGACCGTCGAGGATCATCTTCTCGGCGACGCGGCGCGATGCAATTCCGGCCTGCGACAACACTTTCTGCAGACGCACGCCCTGGGAGTCAGCCATCTCACTCCTGGTCCACGTCGAACGACATCGGCTGCTCGGTGGCAGGCACACCGCTGAGCTTCATGAAACGTGGCTCCTCACCGAGGGATTCGCTCAGGTCGTCGATGACGTCGATACCGGGCAGAAGCGGCGCGATGTCCGGCAGGTCGGTCAGCGACGTCAATCCGAGCCGCTCGAGGAACAGCTCGGTCGTCGCGAACGTCACCGCGCCGGTGTCGGAATCGGTGCCGGCCTCGGTGATCAGCCCGCGCGCCAGCAGGGTGCGCATCACCGCGTCCACGTTCACGCCGCGCACCGCACTCACCCGCGCCCGCGTCACCGGCTGCCGGTACGCCACCACCGCCAGCGTCTCCAGGGCCGCGCGGGTCAGCTTGGACCGTGAGCCGTCGAGCAGCAGCCGCTCAACGTAGGGCGCGAACCTCGCCCGGGTGTACATCCGCCACCCGCCGCCGGCTTCCCGCAGATCGATGCCGCTCTCACGGGCCGTGAGTTCCTCGGCCATCAACTGCAGTTTGGCCGCGACCCGGTAGGCGGGCTGTTCGCTCGCCGCGGCCAGCTGCTCGACCGGGACCGGCGTGTCCACTACCAGCAGCAGCGCCTCGAGTACTGCGCCGAGTTCGGAGTCCTCCAGCTCCGGCGCGGTCGCGACGTCGATGCCCAGATCGAGGTCCGTCGGGATTTCGTCAGTCATTCGTCTACTTCTTCTGCCTCGGCGGTTGCCAGGTGATCGTTGGTTGGCCGTTCTCCGGTCCACGAAACCTGGAGCACACCAAGCGCTTCTGATTGGTCGAATGCTACCGCCCGCGCCCGATACAGCTCGAGCAGCGCCAGGAACCGGCCCACGATCTCGATCGGCGCCTCGCAATCGGCGACCAGCTCGGAAAACGTCGCCCACTGCCCGATTCCGCGGCTCTCCAACAGTCCCATCAGATTGCCGATCTGCTCGGGCACCGACACCATCATCTGGTGCAGGTGCTCGGTACCCACGGTCGGCACCGGGCGCGGTGTGAACGCCGCCGCGGCGATCTGCGCGAAGCTCTCGGCGTCGACGCCGAGCATCACCTCGGGCAGCAGGTCCTCGTAACGCTGCTCCAGGGCCACCGCCCGCGGATAGCTGCGCAGCGCGGCGGCCTCGAGCTCGGCGAACATCTCCGCGACGTGTTTGAACGCCCGATACTGCAGCAGCCGCGCGAACAGCAGGTCGCGCACCTCAAGCAGCGCCAGGTCCTCCTCGTCGTGCACCTCACCGGCGGGCAGCAGCCGCGCTGCCTTGAGGTCCAGCAGCGTGGCCGCGACGACGAGAAACGCCGTGGTCTCCTCGAGTTCCATCAGCGGGCCGATGGCCTTGGTGTAGGCGATGAAGTCGTCGGTCACCTGGTGCAGCGCCACCTCGGTGACATCGAGGCGGTGCCCGAAGATCAGCTGCAGCAGCAGATCGAACGGCCCCTCGAAATTGCTCAGCCGGACCTGGAAGCCGCTCTGTTGGGTCTGCTCCGGCTGTGTCCCTGTGTTCACGCGCCGAACCGGTCGATGACCTCGCGCGCCAACGACCGATATGCCTCTGCCCCACCGGATTTCGGTGCCCACGTGGTGATCGGCTCCCCGGCGACGCTGGTCTCAGGGAAGCGCACCGTTCGGGTGATGACCGTGTCGAACACCAGGTCGCCGAACCTCTCCAGGACGCGGGCCATCACTTCGCGGGAGTTGACGGTACGGGGGTCGTATCGGGTGATCAGGATGCCGCTGATCGACAGCTTGGGGTTCAGCCGGTCGTGCACCTTCTCGACGGTGTCGGTCAGCAGCGCCAGGCCGCGCAGCGAGAAGTACTCGCATTCGGTCGGGATGATCACGCCGTCGCTGCACGCCAGCCCGTTCACGGTGAGCAGACCCAGCGACGGCTGGCAGTCGATCAAGACGTAGTCGTAGCGATCCAGGACCGGGTACAGCGACCGGGCCAGTGACTGCTCCCGGCCCACCTCGTTGACCAGCTGGATCTCGGCCGCCGACAGATCGATGTTGCTCGGTACCAGGTCCATGCTCGGGACCCGGGTGTGAATCAGCACGTCGTCGATGGACACCCGCGGTTCGATCAGCAGGTTATGGATCGTGTGCTCGAGTTCGTAGTGCGGCACCCCGAGGCCCGCGGACAGCGCGCCCTGCGGGTCGAGGTCCACCAACAACACCCGGCGGCCGTATTCGGCCAGGCTGGCGCCCAGGTTGATGGTCGACGTCGTCTTTCCGACGCCGCCCTTCTGGTTGCACATCGCGATGACCTTGGCCGGGCCGTGCACATTCTTCGGCTGGGGCTCGGGAATGGGCCGCGGTGGGCGGCCCGTCAGACCAGCCTGGGGAGGGGGGTCGGCGCCACCCCCTTCGTCGGTCATGCCCGACCGTCGCTGGTCAGGCAACCCACAGGCATCGCGAACATCCGGGCAAGTTTAACGGGACGCGCCTGCCTGGTCTGGCAGACCCGCGGGCAACGTGGATCCCAATCGACCCGCCCGCCCGAATAGGCTGGGGAACATGAGTCTGAAGCAGCGGGTGCCGTTCCTGCGCTGGTCGTTCTGGCGGCTGGCGATCGGGGCTCGCAACATCACGAGGACGGGCCAGATCGGCGACGGACGAGAGGCCGCCGCCGCCGACTATGTGGTGGCCAACGCGCGCCAAGGCGACATCGATGACGTGATCGCCAAGGTGGACCAGTTCGCGTATGAGAAGTCGATCTTGATCAATGTCGGGGACGAGAAGGGCGAGCTGCTCGACGCCGCCGTCCGCCGCGCCAACCCGGGCCTGGCGCTGGAGCTGGGCACCTACTGCGGCTACGGCTCGCTGCGGATCGCCCGCGCGGCGTCGACGGCCAAGGTGGTCTCCGTTGAGCTCTCGGCTGCCAACGCCGAAGTGGCGCAGCGCATCTGGGCCCACGCCGGCGTCGACGGCCGCATCACCTGCGTGGTGGGCACCATCGGCGATGGCGGCCGCACCCTCGACGCGCTGGCCACCGAGCACGGCTTCGCCGCCGGGAAGCTGGACCTGCTGTTCATCGATCACGACAAGGGTGCCTACCTACCCGATCTGCAAAGCATCCTCGACCGCGGATGGCTGCACCGCGGGTCCATCGTCGTCGCCGACAATATCCTCATTCCGGGCGCGCCGAAGTACCGCCAATTCATGAACCAGCAGCAGGGCAAGCTCTTCCACTCGGTCGAGCACAGGGCACACGGTGAGTATCAGACGCTGGCGCCCGATGTCGTGATGGAGTCGGAGTACCTAAGCGGCTGACAACTCGAGGGCGATCCGCCTCGCCATGCGCTTGGACTGCCTGGCCATATAACCGATGAGCGACGGACGCGTCGAGTAGCCGAGGAACCGCAGGCCCGGCGCGGCGGGCCGTTCACCCACAACGATGGGCTTGCGGGACGCGCCGAGCACGCCGAGGTGACCGACAAGCGAGTCCAAACCCCGTAGGTATCCCGTGGCCAGCACGACGGCGTGCGCATCCACTCGCGACCCATCCACCAGGACCACCTTGTCGCCGTCAAACGACTCGACGGTCGACACCACCTCGATCGACCCATCCCTGATCGCGTCGATGACATCCATGTCGACCAGCGACGGCACCTGATCGAGACGTTTCACCCGCGAGAACACGCCCTCCTCCGGGATCGGCAGTCCGAACTCGCTCAGGTCGCCGAGGTTCTTGCGGCGCGCTGCCCGGCCGATCGCGTCGGCGATCCGAACGGGGAGGCGATACAGCGGGAGGGACACCAGATCGCCCGGCAGGCCACCAGGCAGCGACCGCAGCATGATGTTCGGCGGGGTTCGCACCGCCAGCCAGACCTTGGCCGCGCCGCCCGTGGCGAGGTCGTGCGCGATCTCCATCCCGGACGACCCGCTGCCAACGACCAGTACGCTCTTGGCCTGATACGGGCCAGGGTTGCGGTACGCCGACGAGTGCAGCACTTCGCCCGTGAACTCGCCGGGCCATTCGGGAAACCGCGGTGTGTGCTGGTTACCGTTGGCCACCACGACCTGTCGCGCATCGATGTCGCCTGTCGAGGTCACCAGGCGCCAACCGATCCCCTGCCGGTCGATGCGGGTGACTTCGGTACCCAGTCGCAGCTCGATCCCGCTTTCACGGGCGTGCCGCTCGAGGTGAGCGACGACGTCGTCGCGGGTCGGGAACATAGCCGTTCCCCTGGGGTACGGCCGATTCGGTAGATGCGAGAACGGTCTGCCGGTGTTGAGTTTGAGCCGGTCGTATCTCGCACGCCACGAAGAGGCGACTTCGTCGACCCGATCGATCAGTAGCGGACGCAATCCACGGTCACACAGGCTGAGCGCGATCGAGACGCCTGCCGGACCTGCTCCGATTACGGCAATGTCGGTCATACCCCGTTCCAACGTCCGACGGCCGCCCGATCGTTCAGCGCGCCCGCGGATGGGCGCCGGCCCACACCTCGCGCAACGCATGCACCGTGACCATGGTGTAGATCTGCGTCGTCGTCACTGACGCGTGCCCGAGGAGTTCTTGCACCACGCGTACGTCGGCGCCGCCGTCGAGCAGATGGGTCGCAAACGAGTGCCGCATCACGTGCGGCGACACCGCCGCTTTGATGCCGGCCCGTTCGGCCGCGTCCTGCAGCACCTGCCACGCGCTCTGCCTGGACAGCCGCCCACCGCGGGCATTGAGGAAGATCGCCGGCGTGGCGCGGCCCCGGCGGGCCAGGTCGGGACGGCCACGCACCAGATAGGCATCGAGCGCGGCGACGGCGGGCCTGCCGATCGGCACCAGCCGCTGCTTGCCGCCCTTGCCCCGCAACAGCGTCGAGCGCGCGTGGGTATCGATGTCGTCGACGTCGAGCCCGACCGACTCGGAGATCCGAGCGCCCGTCGAATACAGCAGTTCCAGCAGGGCGCGGTTGCGCAGGGTCAGCGGCCCGTCGGCCTCGCTGTCGCCGCCGGCGCCCTCGAGCAGGGCCAGCACCTCGTCGATGGTCAGGCTCTTGGGCAGTCGGCGGCTCGGGGTCGGCGGCTTGACCGCCTGGGCGACGTCGACCTCGGTCAGCCCCTCGGAGGTGGCGAACCGATGCAGGCCCCGCACGGCGACCACCGCGCGGGCCGCGGACACCGCCGACAGCGGCATCGTTTTCGTGTCGGGATCGCCGCGGCGCAACGACACCAGGAAGTCGCTGACGTCGACCTCGGTCACCTTCGCCAGATCGTCGATGCCGCGCAACATCAGGTGCTCGGCGTAGCGGCGCAGGTCGCGCCGGTAGGAGCTCAGCGTGTTCGCGGCCACGCCGCGCTCGATGGTCAAGTGGTCGAGGTAGCCCTGCAGCTGGTCATCGAGGGCCGCCCTGAAGGTCGATGAGCCGCTTGCGCGAAGAGCAGACGATGTGGTCATCAGTGGCCCTTCCGGCGTGCGAACGCGGACGGACGGTCGGCCCACGGCGCTTCGACGGGCCTCAACATTGCCCGGTCGGTGACGGAGTGGGCAGCCAGGATCCCGCCCACCGCAATGGAATTGACGATCTCACCGGACAGCACCATCCGCACGGCATCCTCGAGCGGAAACCACCGCAGCGTAAGGTCGGCCTCCTCGTCGTGAGCGTCGGGCCGTCCGACATCGGTCAACCCGGTCGCCAGGTACACCCGGACGCTCTCGTCGCTGAACCCGGGCGCCGAATCGAGGTCGACGAGCACCCGCCAATCCGTCGCGGCGAGCCCGGCCTCCTCCTTGAGTTCGCGGCCGGCGGTGATGTGTGGCGGCTCGCCGCCCAGGTCCAGCAGCCCGGCGGGCAGCTCCCACAGCCGCCTGCCGAGAGGGTGCCGGTACTGGTAGACGAGCATCACGTTGTTGTCGTCATCCAACGCGAGGATGGCTACCGCGCCGTAGTGCTCGACCACCTCGCGCCGTGCGATGTTTCCGTGGGGCATGCGCACCTCGTCGGCGCGCAACGCGAAAATCTTTCCGATATAGAGGGTTTCGGATCCGACCGTCTCGAACTCGTGCTCACCCACGAGTCGCGGGCTCTTGCAGCAGTTGCACGACGTTGTCGGGATGCTCGATACCGTTCGCGTGCTGCCCGGAAATCTCCATGCCCGGCAATCGTTCCTCGGCCTTGTACTCCAGCGACGCGCCGATGAACGCGACGAACAGCGGGTGCGGCCGGGTGGGTCGGCTCTTCAGCTCCGGGTGCGCCTGGGTTCCGACGATGAACGGGTGGATGTCGGAGGCGTACTCGACGAACTCGACCAGATGCCCGTCCGGCGACGTGCCGGAGAATCGCAGCCCGCTCTCTGCGATGCGGTCGCGATACTCGTTATTGACTTCGTAGCGGTGGCGGTGTCGCTCGGACACCTCGGTGGTCTGATAGGCCTGTGCCACAATGGAACTCGGCTCGAGTTTGGCCGGGTAGGCGCCCAGGCGCATAGTGCCGCCGAGATCGGCCTCACCGGCGACCGCGTCGCGTTGGTCGGCCATCGTCGAGATCACGGGATCCGGAGTCTTCGGATCGAACTCCGCGGAGTTGGCCCCGGTGAGCCCGACCGAGCGGGCCGCCTCGATGACGATGCACTGCAACCCGAGGCACAGGCCGAGGACTGGTAACCCCCGCTTGCGGGCGTGGGAGATGGCGCCGATCTTGCCCTCGATGCCACGGATGCCGAAGCCGCCGGGAATCAGCACACCGTGCACGTCGGCCAGCGCGGCAGCGGCACCGGTTTCGGTTTCGCAGTCGTCGGATGCCACCCAGCGCATCTCGACCTTGGCGCGGTGCTTGAAGCCACCGGCCCGTAACGCCTCGGCCACCGACAGATATGCGTCGGAGAGGTCGATGTACTTGCCCACCAAAGCGATCCGCACGGTCTCCTGCGGGTCATGCACACGCTGGAGCAGGTCGTTCCACTGAGTCCAGTCGACATCACGGAACGGCAGATTCAACCGGCGCACCACGTAGGCGTCGAGCTCCTCGCGGTGCAGCACCTTGGGGATGTCGTAGATCGACGGCGCGTCGGGAGTCGAGATCACGCCGTCGATGTCGACGTCGCACATCAGCGCGATCTTGTTCTTCAGCGGCTCGGGCACGTCGCGATCGCAGCGCAGGATCAGCGCGTCAGGGGTGATACCGATGCTGCGCAGCGCCGCCACCGAGTGCTGTGTGGGCTTGGTCTTGAGTTCACCCGAGGGTGCCATGTAGGGCACCAACGAGCAGTGCAGGAAGAAGACGTTCTCGCGCCCGACATCGTGGCGTACCTGCCGGGCCGCCTCGAGGAACGGCTGCGACTCGATGTCGCCTACCGTGCCGCCGATTTCGGTGATCACCACGTCGGGCCGGTTACCGTCGGTGTCGGGTGCGGCCATCGCCAGGATGCGGCTCTTGATCTCGTCGGTGATGTGCGGGATGACCTGGACCGTGTCGCCAAGGTATTCGCCGCGACGCTCCTTGGCGATCACCGACGAATACACCTGTCCGGTCGTGACATTGGCCGAACCGGACAGGTTGCGGTCGAGGAAGCGCTCGTAGTGCCCGACGTCGAGGTCGGTCTCTGCGCCGTCCTCGGTGACGAACACCTCGCCATGCTGGAACGGGTTCATGGTGCCCGGGTCGACGTTGAGGTAGGGGTCGAGCTTCTGCATCGTCACCTGCAGGCCTCGCGCCGTGAGCAACTGGCCGAGGCTGGACGCTGTCAGGCCCTTGCCGAGTGAGGAAACCACACCGCCGGTTACGAAGAGGTGCTTGGTGGCGGTTTGCGGGTGCTTGCGTAATGCTGGCAAAAGCAACCTCCGTGACGACGGGCAGGGCTTACTTTTCTAGGCCGATTCCTAGTTTGGGGCCTGCCGACCCACGGAACCCCACCCTAACACCGACGCCGACAAGCCGTCGCTGACACGCCACTGGTTTCTATTGCGGCACGGTTACCGATGACGCGCCCTGTCCGACTCCGTACTGGCCGGGCCGCCCGCCGTTGATCAGGTCGCTCAGCGCCAGCAGCGTGGTGATCCGGCCGGACTCGGCGTCGACGTCGTCGACGGTGCTGACCGCGGCGCCCAACCCGGCGTCGGACCTGGTCACGGCCACCGCGGCGGTGCCGGATGCGGAGCCGTCGCGGCCTGCTACGACCGTGCCCGAGCCATGCGGGGCCAGGCCGGCCGCGAACCGGGCGACGGTTGCACCCTGGTTTCCGGCGCCGTCGGTCAATCCCCCGCCGGTGATGATGAGCGCGGTATTGGCGGCACCGATGCGCTGGGTGCCATACGTCACAAAGCCGGTGTCGCGCAGCGCCGCCAGGACGGTGTCGCGCTGGGCATCGTCGACCACCTGAACCTTCGGATCCTTGTTGATCAGCAGGGCGATTCCCAACAGATCGCCTGCTTGGGATCCCTGATCCACCGACGTGGTGCTCAACTGTGCCCCGGCGGGCACGATCGGCGAGTTCACCACCGACAACAGCTTCTCCGCGGAGTTGGCGTCCACGAACTCCTGCGTCAACGCCACCGTCCCTGTGACCGTTCCACCGGCCTGCCCGACCATCCGCGACAGCGCGTCGACGTCGTCGTCGTTGGCGTCGGGGGTGCGGAACACCACCACCGACTTGCCTTCCAGCGTGTTATGCAGGATTCGCGGCGACATCTGCGCATCGAATTCACCTGAGGCGTTGAGCTTTTCGTTCAGCGCGTTCTTGTCGTCGGTGAGAGTGTCGATCTGGTTCTGCAGTTCATGTTTGTCATCGCGCAGACCGGACAGCAACGTGTTGGACAGCAGACCCGATCCAAGCGCCACCCCGATGGCCAGCGCGAGGAACACCGCCGCGAGCGAAATCGCGTGTGTGCGTAGGGAAATCATCTGGCCCCCTTTAGGTGACCCAGCCGTGGACCCACAGCGAGAACCGGTTCCAGTAGTCGACGACCCAGTCGAGGACTGCCACGTCGGTGCGCGACACCCACAGTGCGACGATCACCGCAACCAGCATGGCGAGCACCAGCAGCGCGATGGCCCCTCCCGACACGCGACTGCGGTACAGCGTGGCAACCGCCTTGGCGTCGACGAGCTTCTCGCCGACCTTGAGCCGGGTCAGGAACGTCGATGGGTTACTGCGCTGCCGTGACCGGTCGAAGAACTCCTCGATGCTGGCGGTGTGGCCCACGGTGACGATCAGCGACGCGCCGTGGTGATCACACAACAGCAGCGCCAGATCGGCGGCCGAGCCTGCGGCGGGGAACGTCATCGCCCCGACGCCCAGATCCTGGATCCGCTCGAGGCCCGCCGCGTGGCCGTCGGCGTCGGCGGGCAGCACCACCTGGGCGCCGCATCTCAGCGTCTCGGCGCTGATTCTGGCGGGGTCTCCGACGATGAGCTGCGGCCGATACCCGGCCTTGCGCAACACGTCGGCACCGGAGCCGACGCCGACCAGAACCGGTTGGTATTCCTTCATGAACGGCTTGAGCGCCTTGAGGTCGGCGGCGGCGTTGGGTTCCTCGGCGACGACCACGACGTGTCGGCGGTTGACGTCGACGTCGATGTCGGGGATGCCGATGCCGTCGATCAGCAGCGGGCTCTCACTGCGGATGAACTCGATCGTGTTGCCTGCGAACGCCTCCAAGTGGGCCACCAGGCCGCTCTTGGCCTCGACCATCAACTCGTGGATCTCGTGATCGGTGCGCTCGGTGCCCAGGATCAGCCGGCGGTCGCCGGAGTAAACGCCGCCCTCGTGGAGCCGCACGCGTGTGCCGTCCTTGACCTTCTTGAAGACCTCGGGGCCGGTCTCGTCGATCAGAGTGACGCCGTTGGCGACGAGCACCTCGGGCCCGAGGTTGGGGTAGCGGCCGGAGATCGACGGCGACGCGTTGACGACCGCCGCGACGTCGGCCTCGACGAGCGCGTCCGCGGTGATCCGGTCCAAGTCCAGAGCGTCGATGACGACGATGTCACCGGGGGTGACCCGCAGCAGCAGCCGTTCGATGTCGCGGTCAACTCGGGCGGTGCCGGTGATGCCCGGCCGTGAGCTGGCAGTACGGGATAGCAGCGCTGACATCTTCATGGGCCCGATTCTGTCCACGAACTGCGGATATCCGTCGGAGGCGCGCCGTAACATCAGCCCCAGAAGTACCTTTTGTCACATCTGCAACACGCTGGCGGGAGTTAGCGCTGGTAGGGCGATCGTGCGCCTGACTCACTCCCCGCGGTCGTTTTGTGCCGCATCGAGCAGTTCGCGGGCGTGCGCCCGGCCGCTGTCGGACTCCCCAAGCCCGGCCAGCATGCGCGCCAATTCGGCGACACGGTCGTCATCGTCGAGCCGGCGCACCCCGCTCGACTTGTTGCTGCCGCCGCTGTCGACGACGAGGTGGACGTCGGCGTAGGCGGCGACCTGTGGCAGGTGGGTGACCACGATGACCTGGTGGGTGCGCGCCAGCCGGGCCAGCCGCCGCCCGATCTGGACTGCTGCGCGACCGCCCACGCCCGCGTCGACCTCGTCGAAGACCATCGTGGTGCCCTCGGCCGACGCCGCCAGCACCACCTCCAGCGCCAACATCACCCGGGACAGCTCACCGCCGGAGGCGCTCTTGCTCAGTGGCAAGACGTCGGTGCCGCAATGCGCGGCGAAGCCGAACTCGACGGCGTCGACACCGTCGTGCCCGGCGTGGACTGTCACACCTGACGGCAGGGTGAGCGGCGCGGAGTCGTCCGCGCGGGCCGGGATCGTGGCGACCGAGACCGTGAACTCGGCATCGGCCATGGCAAGGCCCGTCAGTTCCGCGGTCACCGCTTTCGCGAGGCCCTTGGCGGCCTTGGTCCGCGCCTTCGTCAGTTCGGTTGCGGCGGCGACGACTTTGGCTTCGAGCTCGTCGACGCGGCGCTCGAGATCGGCCAATGCCTCTTCGGAGACGTCGAGCTGCGCCAAGCGTTCGCGCGACTCGCGAGCCCAGCGCAGCACACCGTCAATGTCGGCGGCGTACTTGCGGGTCAGCGTGCGCAGCTCGCCTTGCCGGGCCAGCTTGGCTTCCAAAGTGCTGGCGTCGCTGGGTAGTTCGGCCAGATAGTCGCCGAGTTCGGTCGATACGTCGGTGATGACGGCCAGTGCACCGGCGAGCTGCTCGGCCAGCGCCCTGAGTGCCGAATCATCGGTTGCCTCCAACGCCGACTTCGCGTGTCCGACACCGTTGGCAGCCGACAAGGCATCGGTGGAGGGGTCGTCGTCCTGCGGGCCGGACAGCGCAGCGCGCGCCGTATGCGCGGCCTCGCGCAGCGCGTCGAGTTCGGACAGCCGGCGGATGTCGTCGACAAGCGCCTCATCCTCGCTGGGTTCCGGTGCGACGGTGTCGATTTCGTTGAGGCCAAACTTGAGTCGATCGGCTTCCTGCGCCAGCTCGCGCGCTCGCCGCTTGCGGTCGGCCAGATCGCGACGGGCCTCGAGCCAGTCGTCGCGCAGCCGCCGATAGCGCTTCAGTTGCGACTCGATGTCGACGAAGCGGTCCAGGGCGGCCCGCTGCTCGTCGGGCCGCATCAGCCGTAGTTGGTCGTTCTGGCCGTGCAGGGCGAGCAGTTCGGTGGTGAACGTGCTCAGCGACTTGGCCGGCACGCTGCGCCCGCCGAGGTAGGCCCGTGACGGCCCGTCCCGGCTGACGGATCGCGCGGCGATGACGCTGCCGTCGTCGTCGCGGTCCGCACCCGAGGAATCCAGAATCTCGTCGATGTGGGCGGCCACGCCGTCGCCGAGTTCGATTGTGGTGAAACGCCCTTCGATCACAGCACGATCGGCGCCGGAGCGCACCCGGGTGGCGTCGGCGCGCCCACCGCCAAGCAGATGCAGACCCGTCACAACCATGGTCTTACCCGTGCCGGTCTCGCCGGTCAACACGGTGAACCCGCGGTCGAATTCGGCGGTCGCGGTGCTGATGGCTCCCAGGGACTCGATACGGATCTCGGCTAGCACTACGGTCCGCGCCACCCCGTGACCGGCAACCGGAACTTGCGCACAAGGCGGTCGGTGAACGGCACGCTGTCCAGTCGCACCCATTTGAGTGGGGTGCCGCAGCGCGTCACCTCCAACCGGCCACCCGCGGGTACCACCATCTCGCGGCGGCCGTCGCAGAACACCAGCGCGTCGTGACCGTCCGCCTCGATCTCGACCGCGATGGCGGCGTTTGGACTGGTCACCATCGGCCGGGCGAACAGCGCATGAGCATTGTTGGGCACCACCAGGATTGCGTCCAGATCCGGCCACACGATCGGGCCGCCCGCGGAGAACGCCCACGCAGTGGACCCGGTCGGCGTCGCCACCAGCACCCCGTCGCAGCCGAACGCCGAGACCGGCCGCCCGTCGACCTCGAGCACCGCTCCCAGCACGCCGAGCCGCGGCCCCTTCTCGAGGCTGGCCTCGTTCAACGCCCAGCCCCGATCGACGACGTCGCCGCCGGCGCGGACCACGACGTCCAGGGTCATGCGCTCCTCGACGCGGTAATCGCGATTGACGACGTGGTCCAGCACGCTGTCGATGTGGTCGGCCTCGGCCTCGGCGAGAAAGCCGATGCGGCCCAGATTGACTCCCAACACCGGGATTTCGACGTTGCGGGCCAGTTCGGCAGCGCGCAGGAAGGTACCGTCACCGCCGAGCACGAGGACCAGCTCACAGCCTTCGGCGGCGCGCTCGTCGGCGTCGACCACTTCGATCTCGACCCCGAGCGAACGCATGTCGTCGGGCGCCAGGTGCACCGGCCCGCGGTCGACGGCTTCGGCGGAAAGCACGCGTAGCCCAATGTCGTTGTCGCCCAGCACTTTCTCCACCCGCCGAGCGACCTCGGTGGCCTCATCCCGACCCGTGTGCACCACCAGCAGGATGGTGCGCTCGCACGTCATTGCGGACCCTCCGAGACAGCCTGGTGTACCGCCTGCTCAAGCCGGTCGCCCTGCAGCGGACTCTCGGCCCTGGCCCGCAGGTGCAGGAAGTACTCGACATTGCCGGACGGTCCCGGCAACGGGCTGGCGGCGACACCGACGGACTGCCACTGGAGGTCGGCAGCCCGACGTGCGACGGCAAGCACCGCATCCGCGCGCAACTGCGGGTCGGAGACCACTCCGCCCGCGCCTACCCGGTCCTTCCCGACCTCGAACTGCGGCTTCACCATAGGAACGATATCCGCGTCGTCTGACGCACAGGAGGTCAGCGCCGGCAGCACCGTCGCCAGCGAGATGAACGACAGGTCGGCGACCACGAGGTCGACGGGTCCCCCGACCGCGTCAGCGGTCAGTTCACGGACGTTGGTGCGTTCGAGCACGATCACCCGCGGGTCGTTGCGCAATGACCAGGCCAGCTGGCCGTAGCCGACGTCGACCGCGACGACCTCGCGGGCACCCCGGTCAAGCAGGACCTCGGTGAAGCCACCGGTCGAGGCGCCGGCGTCCAGGCAGCGCCGGTTGTCGACCGAGAGATCGAACGCGTCGAGTGCGCCGATCAGCTTGTGCGCCCCGCGGGAAACCCAGGTGCGTTCGTCGTCGCCGTCAACGGTGAGCGCCGCACTGACCGCGACCGCCGTTGCGGGTTTGGCCGCGGGCATGCCGTCAATGGTGACGCGCCCTGCGCCGATCAACTCGGCGGCCTGCTGCCGCGAGCGTGCGAAACCGCGCCGCACCAGCTCGGCGTCAACACGAGCGCGCCGCGTCACGTGCGATTAGCCCTTCTCGACCGATTCCAGAGCGCGCACCAGCAGGTCGTGGGCCTCCTCGAGCCGCGCGGCAATCGCGTCGATGTCGGATTCGGCGAGTTCGTCGAAGTTGGAGCCCTCCTGCGCGGGGTCGGGCACATCTGCCAGCAACTCCGCGACCTGGGCACGGATCTGATCGGGGTCGGTACTCATCTCGCTGTTCACGCTAGTCGATTCGGCGGGGTCAGCAGGGACCAGCGCTCCATGGCCTGTCGCGCTG
>JAVRPG010000670.1:0-5465 GCA_032162325.1 Mycobacterium sp.
TCAAGTCGGACTTCTCGACCGATGCCGTGACGACCACCGTGGTGCAGCCCGCCCGCGGGGTGTCGGGATTGTCGTCCGATCGCTTCCACCAGTAAACCGTGCCGATGACCATGAGCCCCGCAATTGCGGTGGCCACCAATGCCTTACCGTTGCTGCTCACGATGTGCCCCCTTGTCGTCGGCACTGTCGGTGTGGTCCCGACATCACCGTGCCGTTCGTCTGCACATGGTGACCGGGATCACTGCCAGCACGGAATAGGCAGTGGTCCTCTCGTCGAATTTCCTTGCACGATTCACAGATTCAGCGGTTCGACGCGGTGAAGCCTTCGTTCAGAGCGACTCGAGGTGTCGGGCGGCCGCGTAGCGCGCCAGCCACTCGTTCATCAGGTCGACCGCGTCGTCCAGCGGGCCGTCCCAGTACCCGTCGACGTGGCGGTCGGCGCGCCGGAGTTCCGGTGAGAAGCGAAGGCCGACATGCGAGACAACGTCACCTTCGCCATCCCGGGTCTCGACGAGCATGAACCCGTCGACTTCGCACCACTCGTACCGGCGTGGCTTGCCCCATCGTGCGTGGACCTCGAACCCCGTGCTCGACAGCCACAGCCATCCATCTCCGCGGGCTCGCCTATTGCGTACGACGGCCCATCTGACGACGACCCGACCGAGGATCCAGCCAAAGCCAGCCCCCAAACCTGCGAGCACGACGACGGGAATCCACGACACCGGGGCACCGCCTGGAAGGTGGAACCAGCTGTATATCCCGGCCACGGGGCCGCCGACGAGAAGGAGGAAGAACAGGACGAAGACGATGAACTTGCCAACACGGCCACGCGGCTCCGGATACGGCAGCACCAACTCCCGCGCCGGCCAGCCGTGGACTCCGGCAGCGGTGGCAGGCGGGTCGTGCCGGAGTTGTTGGGCACGAGGAGGATTAGCCGGCTCTTCGGTTTGCGGGTCCGATGTATGGAACATCGAGACCACCCCCGCGACCGCGAGGCACAGCGCGACGGCAACTGCCGCGACGATGAGGACGAGCCACCGAAGTACGGATCCGAGCGCCAGCGGCGCCAGCAGGAAGTCGTTCCAGACGACGTGCCCGAATGCCAGCGTCGGCTGGTACGGACCGTAGACCTCCCCGTCGATCGTGACGTGGTAGTCGCCCTCACGCAGGACCCGCACCACCCAGATGCGCGTCTGTATGTCGCAATCGCTGTTGACGCATTTCGCGCGCCGACTCTCGATCAATTCGGGCTGGGGAGTTCCGTCGGGCCCGGAAATTCGGATCGACAGCGGTGGCACCCGGATCGCATGGGCGTCGTCATCGGGTCGCTGAGAACGCAGGGTGACGTCCACGTTCCCCGGTGGCAAGTGCACGGTGCCCGAGCCCGGGATCGGCACGTCGCCGTACAGGTCGTCGTGCACGACGAGCGGAAGCACGCACGTGACGCCGAGCACGAATGCCGCGCCGATTGCCGCGACGAGCCACCTGCTCGTCATGTGGAGTATGGCCCGCGGTCGTTCGCACTCATGGCGCCATGCACGGCGTCGATTGCCCCGCGCATGCCGGTGATCGGCGGAATGCCTTGGTACACGAGCTCTTCCAGCTCGCTATAGTGGCGCGAAGCCTCGTCAAAGGCGAACACCGTCGGCAGTTCTCCGAGCGCGCCGATCAGTCCGACGGTGAACAGTCGCTCGTCGGCGGGTCGGCCGGCGATCGCGTCGCGCAGGACCGCGGCCACCTGGCCGGCCAGAGCGCTGACCATGTCGTGACTGCCCAGCAGCACCCGCGTCGTGGGAACGATGCCAAGGATCCGGCGGCGCCGTACCGATAGCCAGCCACCCGCTTCGAGTTGAGCGCGGACCAGTCCTGGCATCTTGCGTTGGTCGTGGGCTACGGCTCGGGGCCAGGTGGTCTGCTCGGTGGCGCCGACCTCGTCGAGTGCCGCACGCAGGAGCGGATCGCCGGGACGCGCCCCGACGACGGGGCTGGGCCTTCCGTCGACGTCCTCCACGTGGCCCGCCAGGTAGAGGTCGGTGAGCATTGCAGTACGCAGCGCGAGGCCGAAACGCCAGCGGGTGTCACCGTCGACCCGGCATCGGAACCGGTCGTAGGCGAGCAAATACAGTTGGCCGTGCAGCGTCTTCGGCAACTCCAGTTGGACGTCAGGCAAGCTCTCCACGAACGTGCGCTCCGGCACGTCTTTGTTCATCACCTCGGTCACAGCGGACCTCCCTAACCCTAACCACGCAGGAGGAGCATCGCCGGACCGCCGCCGTTATGGAATGGGAGCCGTCGATGGCGACGGTATCCCTTGCACGATTCACAGATTCGCACCCGGAGTGTGATGTGAGTGCGCGGCTTTCAGCCGTGGAGCCTCTGGTAGGCACTTACGGCGCCCGGATGCAGTGGTACCAGGCCGGTCTGGACCATCGAGGGAGGGGCCAGGTACTGCAGCCCCCGGACGTAGGGAGGCACCAGTTGCGGTGCGTCGGTGGCGAGTACGTCCACGACCGCGGCGACCAGGTCCGTGGCGATGTCATGGCGGCACAGCAGCAGGTCGGGCACTCCGATAGAACGTATGCCGGGTGGCACGTACGCACCGGTCGGCACGCGGCGGACGACGTACGGATAGCCGGCGAGGTGACTCATCGGTGCCGCCAGCGGGCTAATGTCGAGTATTCGCAGTGGCAGTTCGGCGTCGAGTTCGGCGATCGCCGGTGTCGGTACGCCGCCCGACCACACCAGTGCGTCCACGCTGCCGTCGGCGAGCCGGGCTAGTGCATCCCTCAGGCGGAACGTCAGCATGACCACTCGACCCCGAAGGCCGGCCGCCTCGAACAGCACCTCGCTGGTCGCCGCGGCGCCGGATCGGGCTGCGCCAAAGGAGACCCGCATTCCCTGAAGGTCTGAAAGCTGTTGCGCGGCAGCGGAGTCGCGCACGATCACCTGCAGATAGTTCTCGTACACCCGGGCTACCGCATGGGGTGCGGTTACCGCGGGGTCGGTGGTTCGATCCCGCTCGGCAACGTCGGCCAGTGCCAGGCCCATATCGACGTCCCCCGAGCGCAGGCGGGCCAGGTTCTCGACAGTGCCCTCGGTGGCGAGGACGTCGACGGTGATGTTCGGATAGCGGGCCCGGACCCGTTTCGCAAGAATCTCCGCGAACGCCAGGTATATCCCGCCGGGATCTCCTGCGGCGAGGCGCACGCGTCCGCCGGGTTCGGCTCGGATGCAGCCTGCGGTCAGCACCGCCGTCGCGACGATGAATGCGCGACGACTCAACCCGCCAGATCGGTTGCTCGTCACGTCGATTCACTTGCCACTGGAAGGCGGTAACGGACCAGGAGGCCGCCTTCGGGGGCCTTTTCCACCGAGATCGTCCCCCCATGACCCGCGGCGATCTCGGTGGCAATCGCCAACCCGAGGCCGGTTCCGGCGGCGTCGTCTTGTCCTCGCCAGAATCGTGCAGCCGCCCTCGACAGGTCCTCGTCGGGCAAGCCGCAGCCGTCGTCACTGACAGCCAGGTCGACAGTTTCGCCGGTCTGCTCGGTTGACACCGTAACCGTGGTGCCCTCCCCGGCGTAGCGCAGTGCGTTCTCCAGCGCGACGTCGAGCAACTGCTCCACGTCATGGCGAGCGAGTTGCACCTCCAGCCCGGGATGATCCGAGCGGTTGCGCAGTTGCTGGTCTTGGCCGTCGAGGACCGGTTGCCAGAACGCCACGCGTTCGTCGATCACGTCCGTGAGGTCGGTTGACTCCGCCGTTGCGGAGGATAGACCCACTTTGCGGCTGCCGCTGACCTGCTCCGCGCGTGCCAGGCGTAGCAGCTGCTCCAGCAGGTTCTCAAACCGGTCCAGCTCCGCTGTCATCGAGCTGTATGTCGGCCATCCCGATTCGGCCACATAGTCCTCGAGGGTGTCCGCGCGCAGGCGAACGGCGGCGAGTGGATTGCGCAATTGGTGCGACGCGTCGGCAACGAGCCCCCGTTGACGGTCCAGAGAGGCCCGCACCACCTGTGACATCGTGTTGAACGCCGAGCTGAAATGGCGCAGTTCGGGCGGCCCCGCCACATCGGCGGGCGGCCCAGCGATCCCTTCGGTCATGTCGGCGACTGCGCGCTCCAGCCCGTCGAGCGGGCGCAGCACCCACCTGGTCAGCGCGCGAGCGACCACCGCGGCCAGCACGAGGAAGGCTAGACAGCCGACCGCCACCCACAGCCAGCCGTTCGCGACGTCGCGCGCTGCGACCCTCGGGTCGACCGCCAAGACGACGGCGCCAACAAGTTCTCCGTCGCTTCGGACACCCGCGGTGGCCAGAAGGCGGTCCCGGTTCCAGGGAAGAATAGGAGCCCATTGCGACGCCGGTGCGTCGACGAGAGCATGGGTCGCCGCCGTCGCGACGCCGCCGTCAGCGATACCAAGTCCGCGTGAGGCCAGGGTTCGCCCATCGGAATCGATGATGAGCAGGCCTTCCCCGTACACCTCGTAATAGCGGTCGACCAGACGCTGCAACGGAGTGTCGGGCATGGCGCCTGCATCGGCCAGCGCAGCAAGCTGCCGGTCCCGTTCCACAGCGAGTGCCGCGGTTCGGCGGTCCGCCAAACTCAGCGCCAGAGGGACTGCGAGTGCCGCTACCGCCAGAAGCAAGAGGACGACGAGGATCACACGAACACGTAGGCCCATGTCAGGCGTCCAGCCGAAAACCGAACCCGCGCACCGTGTGGAGCGGGAGTCCGGCGAGCTTGGACCTGATCTGTCCGATGAAGAAGTCCAACGACCTGGACCGGCCAACCACGGCGGTGCCCCAAACCTCGAGCATGAGCTCCTCGCGGCTGACCGCCTCACCCTGACGGCCGGCCAGGGTGTTGAGTAGCTGGAACTCGGTTCTGGTGAGAGCCTGCGGGGTTCCCGCCAGTGTGACCTCCCTGCGCTCGCGGTCGATGGTGACGGGTCCCGCAACGACGGGGACGGATGGGGCAGCGGTTTCGCCCGCGACACGGCGTAGGCGTCGCATGACGGCGTCAATGCGCGCCAGCAGCACGGCTTTACGGACGGGTTTGACCAGATAGTCGTCAGCGCCCGCGCGTAGACCCAGGACAACCGCGCCGTCGCTGTCTCGGGCGGTCATGATGATCACCGGCACCGCCGACGCCCGCCGAATCGTGCGCAGCACGTCCAGGCCGTCCATGTCCGGCAGCCCCAAATCCAACAACACCAGATCGCAGCCCTTGACGCGATGGAGGGCGTCGGCACCGCGGCTGGTTCGGATGACCGCCGCGCCGGCGTGGCCGAGAAGCTCGGCCAGCGCCGACGCGACCCCCTCGTCGTCCTCGACAAGCAGCACCTGCATGGCGCTGATGCTAAGCAGGGTTGGCCAGAACCTCATCGACTTTGGCCTGTTCTCGCTCGCCGAGTTCCCGCGCCTCCCGCTCCAACTGCGAGCGGCGTGATGATTCGCCCATGAAC
>JAVRPG010000671.1:0-2658 GCA_032162325.1 Mycobacterium sp.
GACCGCGGGCGAGGTGTGTGATCGGCTCGATCAGCGGTTCCGGTTGCTGGTGGGCTCGAGGCGCGGCCTGGAACGCCACCAAACACTGCGCCACGCGGTGGCCTGGTCTTACGACCTGCTCGACGACGCGGAGAAGGTGCTGCTGGAGCGGAGTTCAGTATTCGCCGGCGGATTCGACCTCGAAAGTGCGTGTGCAGTAGCGGGATCCGATGACGTCGACGATTACGCCGTCCTCGATTTGCTGGATACCCTGGTGCGCAAGTCGCTGGCGGTGGCGGACCGGTCATCGGGGCGGACCCGGTATTCGATGCTGGAGACGATCCGCCAGTTCGCCGAGGAACAACTCGCCACGCGAGGTGAAGCGGACGTCGTCCGGACGGCGCATTCCCGTCATTTCGCGCGGCGCCTCGCTGACACCATGGAGCGGTGGGACAGCCCTCGCCAGCGGGAGGCATATATCTGGTTCAGCGCCGAGCTTGCCAATCTACGTAGCGCCTTTCGCTGGGCCGCCGATCGCAACGACCTCGATGCGGCGGCAACCATCGCGGTCAACGCGACGATTCTGGGCAACCTGACCGGGCAGTACGAGCCGATAACCTGGGCAGAGGAACTCGTCGAGCCCGCCCGCGCCGTAGACCATCCCCAGCTAGTGGCGCTGTACGAAATGGCCTCGCATTGTTGGCTTGTTGGACGTTTCGAGGCGGCTGTCGGTTATGCAGAAGCCGGCCAGGCGGCTCTAAAAAGGGGCGAAGACGACGAGTTGCCGTTCGGCGGTGAGGGCTTACTTGGCAACCCATACCTATACGTCGGCCAGCCCGAACGGGCAGTCAACTGGTATCGCGAGCAGATTGAATCCGGTCGTGACACTCACACACAAACCAGGGCCGCCCTCGTCATGGCACTGATGATGACCGGTCGCGCTGACGAGGCGATGGTCGCCACCAGCGGCCTGGTTGACACCGCCGAAGCCACCGCCAATGCGTATGTGTTCTCATTCGCGCTGCTCGCCGACGGGTTTGTCTTCCGTAACACCGATCCCGACCGCGCGCTGCACGCCCTTCGCCGCGGCATGGTGATTGCCCATGACAGCGGCAACCGTTTCAACGAATCACACCTGGCGGCCATCCTGGCCAGCGTCGAAGCGGCGCACGGCGATCCCATGGCTGCGCTTGATCACCTCACCGTCGCGATCCGCACTTTCCACGACTCCGGGGGGAGTATGGCCATACCCTTCGCCGTCCTTGCTGCTGTTTTCGACCGGCTCGAACGCTACGAACCATCCGCCACCATCGTCGGCTTCGCCCTCAGCCCGTTCACCGCTGGCATGCCTGAACTCACTCTGACGGTCACCCACCTATTTGAGGTCCTCGGCGACCAGACCTACGAATCGCTGGCCCGCGCGGGCGAGACTATGACCGTCGCTGATATGGCAACCTACGCATACGGCCAAATCGACCAGGCTCGAGCGGAACTCGAACAAGCACGGTGAGCCCATGAAGACGCTGAGGGTTGGCGCGGCCTTTCCCGATCCACCGTTCAACGGCATGCCGGACAACACCGGGCTCGACATCGACCTGATGACAGAGATCGCCAAAGCGCTCGGCGCCACAGTCGAGTTCATCGCGTACGAGGGCCGCGACTTCAACGGCATCTTCGACGCCCTCAACGTGGGCGACTACGACTGTGTCGCCGCCGGTACGACGGTGACTCCCGACCGCGAGAAGAAAGCCGCGTTCGTCCCGCCATACCTCATCTCCGGACAGTCTCTGGCCGTCGACACCACGCGGCTGCCACACGTCAGGTCCATCGACGACCTCGACGGCCTGACCATCGGCGTCCAGCAGGGCAACACCAGCCAACCAATCGCCGACCGGCTCGTGACCGAAGACAAAGCCGCGCGCGTCCGCGTCTACGAGTACGGTGCAATCCGCTCCGCGCTCACCGACCTGACCGCCGGCGCGTGCGACTGCTTCATGAAGCTCGCACCCGTGCTGACCGAACTGGTAAAGCCGATACCCGGCGTCGAAGTGGTCCAGCGCGGGCTCTCCGTCAAGGACATCGCGGTCGCCGTCCCGCTGACCGACCAGGGACTCCTCGACGGCATAACTGCAGTCCAGGCCGGGTTGGAAAAGGACGGGACGTTGCAACAGATGCGACGGAAATGGCTGGGCAATCCGTACACCGACCAGTCGCTGGCTGTGCACTGACCAGCCCGCGCGTGGCGAGTATCACACCACTAGGCTGGCCGGTGCGGATCAAGGCAAAAAAGGGAGACACAAGTGACCATCCGGGTGGGCGTTAACGGCTTCGGCCGAATCGGACGCAACTTCTACCGGGCCCTCGCGGCGCAGAAGGCCGAGGGCAAGAGCACCGACATCGAGATCATCGCGGTCAACGACCTCACCGACAACGCCACCCTGGCGCACCTGCTGAAGTTCGACTCGATCCTGGGGCGGTACCCCGAGGACATCACTCTCGAAGGTGACGACACGATCGTCATCGGCAGCACCAAGATCAAGTCGCTCGAGGTCAAGGAAGGCCCCGCCGCGCTGCCCTGGGGTGACCTTGGTGTCGACGTCGTTGTCGAGTCCACCGGCATCTTCACCGACGCCGAGAAGGCAAAGGGCCACCTGGCGGCGGGGGCCAAGAAGGTCATCA
>JAVRPG010000672.1:0-7646 GCA_032162325.1 Mycobacterium sp.
CGTCTTCCACGGTAGCGGGTTCGGCGGCCCACTGGTCGGCAGCGCGCAGGACCTCGGCGATCGTTCGCACGATCGCCGGGAACCGGATGCGGCCCGCCAGGAAGGCCGCCGCGGCCTCTTCATTGGCGGCGTTGTAGACGGCGGTCAGGCAGCCACCCTTCCTGCCGGCCTCGCGCGCCAGCTCCACGGCCGGGAACACCGCCGCGTCGAGCGGCTCGAACTCCCACGTCGAGGCGGTGGAGAAGTCGCAGGCCAGCGCCGCTTGAGGGACCCGGGACGGCCACCCAAGCGCCAGCGCGATGGGCAGCTTCATGTCCGGCGGACTGGCCTGGGCCAGGGTCGAGCCGTCGGTGAAGGTCACCATCGAGTGCACGATCGACTGCGGGTGAACGACGACATCGATTCGGTCGTATGGGACGCCGAACAGCAGGTGGGTTTCGATCAGCTCAAGACCCTTGTTGACCAGCGACGCCGAGTTCAGCGTGTTCATCGGCCCCATGGACCACGTGGGATGCGCTCCGGCCTGTTCCGGGCTGACGTCCTCCAGCCTCTCGGCCGTCCAGCCGCGGAACGGCCCGCCCGACGCGGTCAGCACGATCTTGGCCACCTCGTCGGGGGTGCCGCCGCGCAGGCATTGCGCCATCGCGGAGTGCTCGGAGTCGACGGGCACCATCTGGCCCGGCTTGGCGGCCTTGAGCACCAGCGGCCCGCCGGCGACCAGCGATTCCTTGTTGGCCAGGGCGAGACGGGCGCCGGTGGCCAGTGCCGCCAGCGTTGGCTTGAGCCCCAGCGCGCCCACCAGGGCGTTGAGCACCACGTCGGCCTCGGTGTTCTCGACGAGCCGGGTGACAGCGTCCGGCCCGGCATACGTGACGTCGCCGACCTGGGCGGCCGCGGCGTCGTCAGCGACGGCGATGTTCGTCACGCCTGTGTCGGCGCGCTGTTGGGCGAGCAGGCCGGGATTGCCGCCGCCTGCCGCCAGCCCGACGACCTCGAAGCGGTCCGGGTTGGCGGCGATGACGTCCAGCGCCTGGGTGCCGATCGAGCCGGTGCTGCCGAGTATCAGCACTCGGGTTCTGCTCACCGACCTATTGTGCCGCGTCGCGGTGCCCGCGGAGAAAGTGACGCAATTGTGACGCCGGCGATCCACGTCCATCTGTGACGGCCCTCACGCCGAATCCCCGGTGTCAGTGCAGAGGGCGGGCGCAGAGCCCGTCACAACGAGGGAGCAAGAACCTCATGAAAATCGTTTACCGTAAGGCATTTACGGCGGCGAGCCTGGCCGCGGCCGCCATCCTGACCGTCTCGGCGTGTTCAGACGACGTCTCCACCTCGGCCACGGCCCAGCCCGCCAGTTCCACCATGGCGGCCAGCGGCGCCGCCCCGAAGCCCATGGACCAGCCGGTGGATCCCGGCGCCGGCCTGGTCGGCCCGGGCTGCGCCGATTACGCCGCACAGAACCCCAGCGGCCCGGCGTCGGTGACGGGTATGGCGCAGGATCCGGTGGCGGTGGCGGCGTCGAACAACCCGCTGCTGACCACGCTCACCTCCGCGGTGTCGGGCAAGCTCAACCCGAACGTGAACCTCGTCGACACCCTCAACGGCAGCGAGTTCACGGTGTTCGCCCCGACCGACGCCGCATTCGCGAAGATCGATCCGGCCACCATCGACAAGCTGAAGACGGATTCGAACCTGCTGTCGAGCATCCTGACCTACCACGTGGTGCCCGGCCAGGCGAGCCCCGCTCAGGTGACGGGCATGCACAAGACCGTGCAGGGCGGTGAGGTCAGCGTGACCGGCATGGGCAACAACCTGAAGGTCAACAATGCGGATGTGGTGTGCGGCGGAGTCCGCACCGCCAACGCGACCGTCTATCTCATCGACACGGTTTTGATGCCACCGGCCAACTAGGTCACCCTCCACGGCGAGCAGACGCAAAAGCACCCGACACGCCGCAGTTTTAGGGGCTTTTGCGTCTGCTCGCGCCAAGAAAAGAGAGCACCACCCATGTTCACACTCATTCTGATCGGCTTTCTCGGTGGCCTGATCACCGGCATCTCGCCGTGCATCCTGCCCGTTCTGCCGGTGATCTTCTTCTCCGGCGCACAAAGCGCACGCGAATCGTCAACTGATACAGGCGGCGCTGTCGCGACCCGGTCAAGACCAAATCGTTGTCGGAGACCCTGCGGCCGTATCACGTGATCGCCGGCCTTGTGCTGAGCTTTTCCGTTGTCACCCTGGCCGGTTCGGCGCTGCTGTCCCTGCTGCACCTGCCGCAGGACGCGATCAGGTGGGTGGCGCTAGTCGCCCTGGTGGCGATCGGCGTCGGGCTGATCTTCCCGAAGTTCGAGGCGCTGCTGGAGAAGCCGTTCTCGCGGCTTCCTCAGAAGCAGTTCGGGTCTGGCAGCAGCGGTTTCGGGCTCGGCCTCGCGCTGGGTGTGCTGTATGTGCCGTGCGCGGGACCGGTGCTCGCGGCCATCGTCATCGCGGGCGCGACGGGAACGATCGGACTCAACACGATCGCGCTGACCCTGTCGTTCGCCGTCGGTGCGGCGCTGCCGCTGCTGATCTTCGCGCTGGCCGGCCGTCGCGGCGCCGAACGGGTCGCGGCATTTCGCCGACGCCAGCGCGAGATCCGCATCGCCGCAGGCATTGTGACCATCCTGCTAGCCGTGGCGCTGGTATTCAATCTGCCCGCCGCACTGCAGCGCGCCATCCCCGACTACGCCAGCGGCCTTCAGGACAACGTCGCCGGGTCCGATGACATCCAGGAGAAGCTGAACCTCGGCGGCCTCGTCAACGAGCAGAACGTGCAACTCTCGAACTGCACCAATGGCGCCCCGGTGCTCGAGGACTGCGGAACCGCACCCGACATCAAGGGCATCACGGGTTGGCTCAACACACCGGGCGGTGCGCCGATCGACCTGAAGTCGTTGCGCGGCAAGGTTCTTCTGATCGACTTCTGGGCGTACTCGTGCATCAACTGCCAGCGCGCTATCCCGCACGTCGTCGATTGGTACCGCGCGTACAAGGACGCCGGGTTCGAGGTGATCGGTGTACACACACCGGAGTACGCGTTCGAGAAGGTGCCGGACAACGTCGCCAGCGGGGCGAAGAACCTGGGTATCACCTACCCGATCGCGTTGGATCCCAACTACTCGACGTGGACCAACTACCGCAACCGGTATTGGCCAGCCGAGTACTTGATCGACGCGAACGGCAACGTTCGTCACGTCCAGTTCGGCGAAGGCGACTACGACGCCACGGAGAACCTGGTCCGGCAATTGCTCACTGCGGCTCACCCCGGGGTTGAACTACCGGCCGCGACCGAACGGGCAGACACCACCCCGAGGGGATTCCTCACCCCCGAGACGTATCTGGGCGTGGGCAAGGTCGGCAACTACGGCACCGGCACCTACGACCGGGGCGGCGCAACTTTCACCTACCCGGATCGATTGCCCGATGACACCTTCGCGTATCGCGGACCGTGGAGCCTGGACTACCAGGGCGCAACATCGGGCAGTGATCAGTCCAGTATCGCCCTGAACTACCACGCCGCGAACGTCTATCTTGTTGTCGGCGGCACCGGCACGGTGACGGTAGTCAGGGACGGACAAACCACCACGATTCCCGTCAGTGGGCCGCCAAACATGCGGCAGATCGTGGCAGGCGACAGCGACGGCTCCGGGCATGTCGAGGTGCGGTTAAGCCAAGGGCTGCAGGCGTTCTCGTTCACGTACGGCTAGCCGCCGACGGATCGACCGTCGCCTCGATCTTCAGAATCAGATTGTCGCGCACCGTGAGCACAAGCACCGCGAACAGCCGACGCTCGGCGAACGCGAGCAGCACCGGTTCCCCGACCGGTCCGGTGACCAGAGTGGCGCCGTGGCCGAGGTAACGCAGAAGATTCGTTGCCACCTCGTCGGGGCCGTGATTGATCTGGGGCGGCGGGGCGAAGTCGCCGAGGATCGTGCCGACGCCCCACACGGTCGGATCCAAGACGGCGGCCAGCGCTTGCAGGTCGCCGTTGGCGCACGCAGTGATGAACCGTTCGGTGACGACCTGGTGTTCGGCGTCGCTGATGTCGGACGGCCGCGGCGACGCGCCGGAGAACTTCGCCCGAGCCCGACGGGCGAGCTGGCGACAGGTGCCGACGGGCCTGCCCACCGTCTCGGCGATCTCCTCGAACGGCATCTGGAACACGTCGTGCAGCACGAAGGCCACCCGCTCACCGGGACTCAGCCGCCGTAGCACCTCCAGCAGCGCGGTGCGGACCTCGTCGTCGAGGGTCACCCGGTCTGCAGGATCGACCTCCCGCGAGTGGGTGACATCGAGAGCGCCGGATTCGTCGGGTTGTTCATGGCGGACGCGCGCCGACCGCAGCTGGTCCAGACACAGCCGGCCCGCGACGACCGTCAGCCAGGCTCGGACGTCGTCGATCTGCGACGGGTCGGTGCGCGACAGCCGAAGGAACGCCTCCTGCGCGACGTCTTCTGCCTCCCCGACGTCGCCGAGCATCTGATAGGCGAGGTTCACCAGGTACGGGCGGTGGTTGTGCCACGCCAGTTCGACCGAAGGTGAACCGCTCATGCAGTAATGACGAATCGGCGGAGCGAAAAGTTACAAAAGGCCGGTGTGTAACTTTTCCGGGCGCGACGTCGTCCTTGCCTTCATGAACGCAATTCTTGTCACGGGCGCAACCGGCAACGTCGGCCGCCCACTGGTCACACAACTCGCAGCGGCCGGCGTCGAGGTCCGCGCCGTCACCCGCCAGCCAGACGCCGCACGCTTTCCCGCAGGGGTCAAAGTGGTGGGCACCGCGGCAGAGGGTCTGCCCGGCGCCTCGGCGGTATTCCTCAACTCCCGCGCACTGGGTGACGAACTCGAGCCGCTGGCAGCCCGGGCGCGCCGCGAAGGTGTCACGCGCCTCGTCGCGCTCTCGGCCATCAACGCCGACGACGACTTCTCGCGCCAGCCGTCACGCTTCCGCGGCGACCGCAACAGGGAGGTGGAGCAGCTCGCCGTCGACTCCGGTTTGGAGTGGGTGAGCCTGCGCCCAACGGTGTTCATCACCAACTTCTTTGGCATGTGGGCGCCGCAGATCCAGGCCGGCGATGTGGTCAACGGCCCGTATGCGACGGCATCGACCGCACCCATCGTCGACCGCGACATCTCCGCCGTGGGGGCCAAGGCACTGCTCACCGACGAGCTCGTGGGCCGCAAGATTCCGCTGACAGGACCGCAGGCGTTCACCAACACGGAGATGGTGGAGGTCATCGGCACCGTCCTTTCTCGGCCGTTGCGCTACCAGGAGGTCCCGGCGGAACTCGTGCGCCAGCGCTTCCTCGGGCTGGGATTCTCACCTGAGTTCGCCGACGCCTACATCGCGTTTCTGGAGGCGACGGTTTCCAAGCCGGCACTGGTCACCCACGAGGTGGAGAAGATCCTCGGCCGGCCCGCCGAGACCCTCGCCGAAGGCGTGGCCGCCCATCGCGACCTGTTCGCCAATCAGTAAGGGAGACAAGTCATGTCGGAAGTCCGTCCACCGCGGTACCTCAAACCGATGAACAAGTTCATGATGGCGGTCCAGAAGCTCGGCATCCCGACAGGCCCGGCGATGGTCCTGACGGTGCCGGGCAGAAAGACCGGAAAGTCGCGCAGCACCCCGATGACACCGTTCGAGCACGACGGCGGCCTCTACGTCGTGGCCGGCTATCCAGGCGCCGACTGGGCGTCGAACGCGCGCGCGGCCGGTGCGGGCACGCTTGCGCGCGGACGCAAATCGCGGCGCGTCACGATCGTCGAACTGGACGCCGCGGAATCGCGTCCCGTGCTGCGGGCTTTCGCGGTCAAGGTGCCGGTCGGTGTCGGGTTCGCCAAACGCGCGGGCCTCGTGCGCGACGGCGCCCCTGATGAGTTCGCGGCCTTGGCAGGCCAGCTCACTGTTTTCCGGTTCGATCCCGGCGATTAGCCTACTTCTTGCGTACCCGATGACGACCCGGGAGAGATTCCTTGGAGCTGAGGACTGCCCGGCTGTTGTTGGCTCCCTTGGATCCAAATCGTGACGCCGAGGGTTTACACGCGGCGTTCAGCGACCCTGACGTAATGCGTTGGTGGAATACGCCGCCGCGTGCCGATGTCGCGGAGACCCAGAAAGACTTGGTGAGCAGTCTCGAAGGCGAAGGGGCCCACTTGTGGGTGCTTCGCGAGGCGGATGCGACCCGCCGACCATGGTCGGTGTGGTTTTCGGCCCGTGGAGTGCCGGCCCATGCCTTCGACTGGTGGCGACGCCGTCGCCGATTGCGCCCGTCACGGTGAATGTCGATGTCGGTACGGAGTTTGATTCGTCGTACCGTCGTGCCATCACCGCGGGTGCCGACGTTGCCGCGCCACCAGTCGAACAGCCGTGGGGATGCGAGAGTTCGTTCTCCGGCTGCCCGACGAACATCAGCTGGTCGTGACCGGTCCGGCCTGACCGCCGTGCTAGGACATCGCTTCGGCGGTCGCGCGCTGCACGACGATGTCGCCAGAACCGGTCCGCGCGTGCACGACCAGTGTCTCGTCACCGTTTGCCGGACCGTCCGACTCCGTCAGCGAATTGCGGACTTCGCCCGACCGCGTCCGCAAGTCAAGCTGGGCCGCAGTGCCTTCGGCGATGCCGACCACGAGCTCGCCGCTACTGGTCTGCACGGAGACGCCGCCGTTGACGGCGGTCGTGACGGTGACGTCGCCAGAAGCGTTCTGCGCGTTGACATTGCCATGCAGGCGCCTGACGATCAGCGAGCCGCTCGCGGCACGGAACTTCACATCCCCTTCGAGGTCGCCGATCGCGGCATCGCCTGAAGCGGTGTCAATCACGGCGGCTCCCTTGACGACGTCAGCGGTCACGGCGCCAGAAGCCGTTTCGGCCTTGATGTTTCCTGCCACCGATTCCACCGAGAAGTCGCCACTCGCCGACGCCAGCTTGCAATCGGTATACCGCCCGTCCGCGCGGACATGCGCCGATGCGACCGACACATCCAGGCGGGACCCTTCCGGCAGTGCGATATCGACGATCACCGCTCCCCTGCGCGGAAACGAGAACCCTCGATTGCTCGTCACGGTAAGCGTGCCGTTGCTGAAGTCGATGCGGGCCTGTTCGGCCGCCTTGACATCGTGTGGCCGCGACTCGTCGCGGGGCCGCACCTCGGCGACCGTGTCGTCGCGATCACTCGCCACGAGTCGGATTGACCCCGCGGCGATCTCCACGACCGCGGTAATGGGTTGGGGGGTATCGAAATTGGGCATTGCATCTCCTTTTATCTGCGTGGTGGTCAGCGGACCCAGCCGCTGTAGGACTTGTCCGATGTGCTGCGGGAGCGCCGAGCGAAATTCGAACCCAGCGCGGCGGCGGCCGCCCGGACCAGCCAGGCGTTCACCGACAGCCCGTCGGCGCGGGCGGCGGCGTCGACGCCGGCCCGCAGGTTCTCCGGCAGCCGCAGTGTGACACGCCACGTACCGCCGTCGTCCTCGGAGCCGTCGAGCTGCGCCAATAGCCCATGGCATGTCGATCTGGCCGCGGTGCGCGACCATCATTTCGCCCTGGAATCGGGGGATGTGAATCACTCCGACAGAGACCTTCCTACCGGTCGGTGCCCTGCCCTGGA
>JAVRPG010000673.1:0-8587 GCA_032162325.1 Mycobacterium sp.
GCGGCCTCACGGTCGAGAGTGAAATCGCCGTCGGTCAGCTTGCGCTCCGACCACGTGTCAGGGACCTGTTTGATCAGGACCACGATGTTCGTCATGACTCTGGTTCGTCCTCCTCGGAGAGGCCGGCAGCCGGCCCGCAATACCACGTTTCAAGCAACTACCACCATGTTACTCGCGGGTAACTTAAGTGGGTTCGCAGGAACACCATAGCTGGTCGAAGTTTGCGTTCTGGCCTCCCCTTAGCCTGCGAACCGTTCGCGAACCGGCCACTACGCGTTAGCCTGCGTTGCAATGAGCGCATTCGTTACCGACGGTTCGGATCTGCCGCTTACCGGCGAGCGAACTGTTCCTGGCCTGGCGGAGGAGAATTACTGGTTCCGCCGCCACGAGGTGGTGTATCGGCGGCTGGTCGGCCGCTGCGCCGGGCGCGACGTGCTCGAGGCGGGCTGCGGCGAGGGTTACGGCGCCGACTTGATTGCCGACGAGGCGCGCCGTGTGATCGGGCTGGACTACGACGAATCGGCCGTCGCGCATGTGCGGGCCCGGTATCCGCGGGTGGAGATGCGGCACGGCAACCTGGCCGAGCTGCCACTGCCCGACGGTGATGTTGATGTCGTGGTCAACTTCCAGGTGATCGAACACCTCTGGGACCAAGGGCAATTCGTCGCGGAGTGCTTGCGCGTGCTGCGGCCCGGCGGTGTGCTGCTGATGTCCACACCCAACCGGATCACCTTCTCCCCCGGCCGCGATACTCCGATCAACCCGTTCCACACCCGCGAACTCAACGCCGCAGAGCTAACCGAACTGCTGACGGCGGCGGGCTTTTCGGTCGAATCGATGCTGGGCGTGTTTCACGGCCCACGCATGGTCGAGCTCGACGAGCGGCATGGCGGCTCGATCATCGACGCCCAGATCGCCCGCGCGCTGGCCGATGCGCCGTGGCCCGAAGACCTGCTCGCCGATGTCGCCTCGGTGACCGTCGACGACTTCGACCTCATCGACGCGGCCGATCGCGACATTGACGAGAGTCTCGACCTGGTCGCAATCGCGGTGCGGCCGTGACCCAGTCGAACCCCGGGTCGCTGCGCTCCTGCCCGCCGAGTTCCGAGCCCATCCCCGGGCTGTTCACGCTCGTTCTGCACACACACCTTCCGTGGCTGGCCCACCACGGCCGCTGGCCGGTCGGCGAAGAATGGCTCTACCAATCGTGGTCGGCGGCCTATCTGCCACTGATGCGGGTGCTGCGCATGCTGGCCGGCGAAGAGCGCAGGCACGTCGTGACGCTGGGCATGACGCCGGTGGTCACCGCGCAACTCGACGATCCGTACTGCCTGTCGGGGATGCACCATTGGCTGGCCAACTGGCAGTTGCGGGCGCTGGAGGCCACGACGTTGCGTGAGCCTGAAACGTTGCGCGCGTTCGGGATTCACGAGCACGCCGAGGCCGGCCTGGCACTCGACGAGTTCGCGACGCTGTGGCGCCACGGCGGGAGTCCGCTGCTGCGTGAGCTGATCGACGCAGGCACAATCGAATTGCTCGGCGGCCCGCTGTCGCACCCGTTCCAGCCGCTGCTCAATCCGCGGCTGCGCGAGTTCGCGTTGCGCGAGGGCTTGGCCGACGCCGGTCAGCGGTTCGCGCACACGCCCACCGGCATCTGGGCTCCGGAGTGCGCCTATGCGCCCGGCATGGAAATGGATTACGCCGCAGCCGGTGTCGGCCACTTCATGGTCGACGGACCGTCGCTGCACGGAGACACCGCCCTGGGGCGGCCGGTCGCCGACTCCGATGTCGTCGTATTCGGCCGCGATCTGCAGGTCAGCTACCGGGTGTGGTCGCCGAAGTCTGGCTACCCCGGTCACGCAGCCTACCGCGACTTCCACACCTACGATCACGTCACCGGACTCAAGCCGGCGCGCGTCACGGGCCGCAATGTGCCCTCGGATGCCAAGGCGCCGTACGACCCGGAGCGCGCCGACCGTGCCGTGGACGTGCACGTCGCCGATTTCGTCGGGATGGTGCGCGATCGGCTGTCGGCCGAAAGCCAGCGGATCGGCAGGCCCGCCCATGTGGTGGCGGCGTTCGACACCGAGCTGTTCGGGCATTGGTGGTACGAGGGACCGCTGTGGCTCGAGCGGGTGCTGCGCGCACTGCCCGAGGCCGGGGTGCGCGTCGGCACGCTGTCCGACGCGATTGCCGACGGGTTCGTCGGCGCGCCCGTCGAATTGCCTCCCAGCTCTTGGGGTTCGGGGAAGGACTGGCAAGTCTGGGCGGGCGAGAAAGTCGCCGATCTGGTCCAGCTGAACGCCGAGGTCGTCGACACCGCGCTCACCACGGTGGACAAGGCCCTCGGCGAGACCGACGCGCCGCCTGCCCGCAACTTCGTCGCCGACCAGATCCTGCGCGAAACGCTGCTCACGGTGTCCAGCGACTGGCCGTTCATGGTGAGCAAGGATTCCGCCGCCGACTATGCACGCTATCGCGCACACCTGCACGCGCACGCCACCCGCGAGATCGCCGGCGCGCTGGCGTCCGGCCGCAGCGAGCACGCACAGCGGCTGGCCGACGGCTGGAACCGCGCCGATGGCCTGTTCGGCTCGCTCGACGCAAGACGGCTGCCGCGATGAAGGTCCTACCAACTGCCGCGAGTGTGCGTGTTTGCACGCCGACACGCCGCGAAATGCGGGCATTTTACGCACGCTCGCGCGCGATCGAGGGTGCGCAATCGTGAGAGTCCTGATGGTGTCGTGGGAGTACCCGCCGGTGGTGGTCGGCGGGCTCGGCCGCCACGTGTACCAACTGGCGACGGCGCTGGCAGCGGCCGGACACGAGGTCGTCGTGCTCAGCCGTCGCCCCAGCGGTACCGACCCGAGCACGCATCCGTCGACCGACGAAATCGCAGAAGACGTACGAGTTGTCGCGGCGGCGCAGGACCCGCACGAGTTCGACTTCGGCACCGACATGATGGCGTGGACGCTGGCCATGGGGCATTCGATGGTCCGTGCCGGTTTGGGTATCAAGGACCGCCGTAATCGGCCGTGGTGCCCCGACGTCGTGCACGCCCACGACTGGCTGGTCGCACACCCGGCGATTGCGCTCGCCGAATACTTCGATGTCCCACTGGTTTCCACCATCCACGCCACCGAGGCCGGCAGGCATTCGGGCTGGGTATCCGGTCGAATCAGCCGCCAGGTGCACGCGGCCGAATCGTGGCTTGTTCACGAATCCGATTCGCTCATCACCTGTTCGGCGTCGATGAGCGACGAGATCACCGACCTGTTCGGCCCGGGCCTGGCCGAGATCCGGGTCATCCGCAACGGGATCGACGCCGCACTGTGGCCGTTCGCGCGTCGCCAACCCCGCAACGGCCCCGCGCAGCTGATGTATCTGGGACGGCTGGAGTACGAGAAGGGCATCCACGACGCGATCGCTGCCCTGCCGCGCATCAGGCGCTCGCACCCCGGCACGACGCTGACGATCGCGGGCACAGGCACCCAACAGCAGTGGCTCGTCGAGCAGGCGCGAAAACACAAGGTGCTCAAGGCCACAACCTTCGTGGGCCACCTGGATCACGAGGAGCTCGTGGGGCTGCTGCATACCGCCGACGCCGCCGTGCTGCCCAGCCACTACGAGCCGTTCGGGATCGTCGCGTTGGAGGCAGCCGCCACGGGCATCCCGCTGGTCACCTCCAACGTCGGCGGCCTCGGCGAGGCGGTGATCAACGGGCAGACGGGCGTGTCCTACGCACCGAGCGACGTCGGCGGCCTGGCCGCGGCTGTCCGGGCCGTCCTCGACGATCCCGACGCGGCACAGCGCCGCGCGGTTGCCGCACGAGAACGCCTCACCTCGGATTTCGACTGGCACACCGTCGCAAGCGAAACCGCGCAGGTCTACCTGGCCGCAAAGCGCGGCGAGCGTGAACCGCACCGGCGCCGCGTCATCGTCGAACACGCACTGCCCGACCGCTGACAGTTCGATCGGCGTCGAATCATTCCGCACCTAGCGTCGAGTCAGGCCACGAAAAGGTTCAGCCTCGACACCGCGTTGACGCTGATGGCTGCCTACCTGGGACTCTTCGTCGGACTCGTCGACGCGAACGCGATCAAACTCGCATTGCCGGCCATCCGTGACAACCTCGGCGGCGGCATCTCCGGCGCGCAGTGGACGATCGACGCTTACAACATCACCTTCGCTGCCGTACTACTCACGGCCGGATCCCTTGGCGACCGGTTCGGCAGACGCACGCTGCTGCGGCTCGGCTTGGTGACGTTCATTGCCGCGTCGCTGGCCTGCGCGGCGGCCCCGTCGTTGCCGTTGCTGCTTGCCGCCCGCGCCGTTCAGGGCGTGGGCGCGGCGGTGATGTTGCCGCAGGGCCTGGCCATCACCGCCGCGGCGTTTCCCGATCCCATCGAGCGCGGCCGGGCGACGGCGGCGTGGGCGATGGCGGCGGCGATGAGCACTGCGATCGGCGGTGACCGGCAACGGTCGTACGGCGTTGGCCGATGCGTTCGGGATCGACTGGGCGAACTGATTCACATCGTCGCGGCGATGGCCATATGACCTTCGAAACCAAGGTCATTGGCCATCTCCCGATACTTGCCGGCGAAATCTCGATAACCAGCCTTGTCACCTCGCGCCACCGCCACAAGCGCGCGCAGCCGCAGCAGAGGTAGCTCGAACAGCACAAAACCCGTTTCGGTCGGCACAGCCGCGAGGTCGTCGGCCATCGCCTCTGCGTCGAGGACGTCGGCATCGGTTCCGTGCCGAAGCAACGCCTCCACCAACACGGCCGTCGCCGGCCCCCGCAGGATCTTTTCTCCGGATTTGTTCATGTGTTCGACGAGTGACCGGGACATGGCGATGGCAGCTTCGATGTCACCGGTTTCCAATCGATAGACCGCGGTTTGCACATCGACCGGCGTCAGGCCGAACGTACTGCCGGTGTGCACATTCGATTCACGCGCCAACGCCAGCAGATCCTGTCCGAACGTGTGGTCAGTTTCGTCTAGCCGAAGCAGAGCGATACCGTGCACAAAGCGAGCCATGGACAACGTGAAATTGTCGCCGGATTGCTCGGCAATCCGTAACGCTTCGCCGGTCTTCTGAATCATCGCAGCATTGGACAGCATTGCCCCATTGAGCATCGAAATCCCGCGCGGGTAGGCGGTACAAATGACACGTGTGATCGCGTCAGACGTCAGCGTCATCGCATCGGCCTGGTCGAAATCATCCTTCCAGCCAGGTCGCCCCGAACCGAGTCGCGCAAGACCGCGGATCATCGTCGCCTGAGCCACTGGAGCACCAATCAGCAACTCGCCCTTTTGGATGTCCCCGTCAGCCAGATCAATGACTCGCTGAGTGACAGTCAACGCGTCAGCGAGCTCCCCGGCGTGGAACTTCGCTGTCATCGCTCCATGCATAAGCCCTACGGTCAGTGTGGGATCGCTGATCGAATCGAGTAGCGCGACGACGGCTTCCGCGCTCTGCGACGCCTCGAAGTGGCGGTCGAGCAAGGTCAGTGACACCGGTAGACCCGACATTCCGACGGCCAACGACACCTGATCATCGGCCGCGACACAGAGCTCACGGAGCTCGTCGTACCCGTGAGCTGCAATACTACCTCCACCACGAAATGCGCTAGCGCACAATAATGTTCGCGGATGGATTCGCATTGCAGCGCGATCGGTATCGCCCGCCGGCAACCGGTCTGCCACCTCGCGCGCGCGTTCCCAGCTTGCGCGTGCCGCCGCAATGTCGCGGTTCGTCAGCCACGAGCCGGCCCGCATGTACCACTTGAACGCTTCGTGCCAATCACTCGCTGCCTCAAGGTGTTCCGCGATCTGGAACGCATTCTCATCCGATTCCGGTTTACGCTCCTCGATCGCGGCGGCCAATCGCCGGTGAAGGTCCGCGCGGTCCGACCTCAGCTGCGATTCATACGCCACAGCGCGAATCAGCGGGTGCCGGAAGGCATACTCAGCCGACGACCCGAACTGCACTTGATCAACTAGATCTGCGTTGATCAGTTCATCGAAAGTGGGCTCAACCTCGAGGCGGGCCAACAGATCTGGATGGAACCGCGATCCAACGACCGCAGCAGCACTGAGGGTGCGCTTCGCGTCAGAGCCCAACCGGTCGATGCGCGCGGCGATCGTTGCTTGCAACGTGGCCGGCACGTTGACCTCAGCCCTTTGATCGCGGGCGATGTACGCGCCGCGCCGCCCTTGGACCACCCCGCGTTCCGCGAAGTCGCGCACGATCTCCTCGACAAAGAACGGATTGCCCGCGGCCCGCTCGGCGATGTGGTCGGCCAGCCAACGCACCGATGGATCCGGGCCGAGCAACTCGTCGATGAGTGCGGAAATTGGGTTGTCGCTCAATGGACGCAGTGTAATCGTCTGTGCTCCAGTCCTATTGGCGAGCACACCCCGGTATTCCGGACGATACGTGATCAACACCAGAGAGCTGGTCTGGGGCACCACGGCCATGAATTCCGCCAGCATGGCCTCACTGGCGTCGTCGATCCAGTGCACATCTTCGACGATGTAGATCGCCGGCTGTTCGGCGGCCACCGCCGCCGCATTGAGCAGTCTGGTCAATCGTCGTCCACGCGCATCTGCCTCGATGGTGGGCAGTTCAGCTTTCTCGTCGGCGATACCCAGCAGGTCGTCCAACAACAGCAGGTCATCTGGATCGGCGGCTGGAATCACTTCGCGAACGCGTGCGCGGGCCTGCGGGCCGTCCAAACCGTTCACGCCGAAGCTGGCTCGCAACAGCGCGGTGACAGCGTGGAATGCGGCGCTGCTGGTGTGTGACTCGCAGTACGACGAGAAGACATCGATGCCACGGCCAGTGGCCAGCGCAAGGGCTTCCCGGACGATGCGGCTCTTGCCGATCCCCGGCGGGCCCGCGACACCGACGACACAACCGGCACCACCGATCGCCTCGTCGAGAAGACCCGCGATGCTGTTCAGTTCCCACGCGCGCCCAACGAGTGTCGGATCACTTCGCCGACGGTGGGTGCGTTCGATCGCGGCCAGGAGCCGACGCGCGGGCACTGGAGCGACAGCACCCTTGATCGGCACCTTCTCAAGTTCACCCAGCTCAGCTACCCCCTCGACAAGCCGCGCCGTCGACTCACTAAGCATCACCCCACCGGGCGGTGCGACGGATTCCATTCGCTGCGCCATCCCTACCTGCTCGCCGATGGTCGTGTAACTGCCTGGACCGGAACCCATTTCGCCGACGATCACCTCGCCCGAATTCAGCCCTATCCGCAACCGCAGCACGACACCGTCGCGCTCCTCGACTTCGACGCCAAGGCGTTGCACCGCCAGCTGGATGTCCAACGCGGCAAGGCAAGCTCGCGATGCGTGGTCCTCCAGGGCAATAGGCGCACCAAACACGGCCATCATGCCGTCGCCCGTGAACTGATTTACGGTGCCGCCGAAGCGGCGCACCACGGCTGAACACCGGTGGAACAGATCGGCCATGATCTCGCGCAACCGCTCGGCACCCACCTCGGCGGCAATATCCATCGAATGAACAACATCGGCGAACATCACCGTCACCTGCTTGAACTCGGCCCGCCCGTGGTCGGCGGAGAGCGTCGCACCACAGCCGTCGCAGAACCGCGCATCCGCCCGAGGGTCGGCGCCACACGATCGGCATGGCGCAACGCCCGCCGATGCGGCACCTCCGCTCACGTCAATATGGTGTCACCGCGGCGACCATGCTGCGCCGGAATCACGGCCGCGAGCGTGCGCAAAATGCCCGCAATTGGCGGCGTGTTGCCGTGCAGACACGCACACTCGCGGCAGGAAAGCTAGCGGGACGCCTTCTTGCGTTCGATATCGGCCAGCGCCGCGGCCAGCTCCGCACGCTCGGCCGCCGACGTCTCCCACGCCAGTTGCCGGTTCTTGACGACCTTGGCCGGCGCGCCGACGGCGATCGCATAGTCGGGAATGTCGCCCTTGACCACCGCGTGCGAACCCAGCACGCAGCCGCGGCCGATCGTGGTGTTGCGCAGGATGGTGACCTTGGTCGCGATCCATGTGTCAGGCCCGATCCGCACCGGACCCTTGAGGATGCCCTGATCCTTGATGGGCACGTTGATGTCGTCCATCTTGTGGTCGAAATCGCACACGTAGACCCAGTCCGCCATCAGCACCGAGTCGCCAAGTTCGATGTCGAGGTAGGTGTTGATGACGTTGTCACGGCCGAGCACGACCTTGTCGCCGAAGCGCAGCGAGCCCTCGTGGCAGCGGATCGTGTTCTTGTCGCCGATGTGCACCCACCGGCCGATCTCCATCGTGGACAGTTCGGGCGTCGCCTGGATCTCCACGCCCTTGCCGAGGAACACCATGCCGCGGGTGATGATGTGCGGATTGGCCAGCTTGAACTTGAGCAGCCGCCAGTACCTGACCAAGTACCACGGGGTGTAGGCGTGGTTGGCCAGCACCCACTTCAGCGAGGCCACCGTCAGGAACCTGGCCTGACGCGGATCGCGCAGCCGGGAACCCCGCCAGCGCTTGTGCAACGGTGCGCCCCACATCGTCGTCATGGCCGGAAAGCCTACGCGAGCGTCCCA
>JAVRPG010000674.1:0-5965 GCA_032162325.1 Mycobacterium sp.
TCCGAATCCCGCAGTGAGGCTGCCGAGCAACGGCCCACCGACCGAGCCGATCAGGAAGGCACTCGAGAACAGACCCGCGACGCGGCCGCGGGCATCCTGCGGCGAGATACGGATCATCAGTGCGAACGAGGAGACGGTGAACATCGCGGACCCGAAGCCACCGAGCGAACGGAACAGCAACAACTGCCAGTACGTCTGAGCGAAGGCACATGCGCCCGTGGACACCGCGACGATCAGCAGTCCGCTCAGATAGACCCGCCGCTCCCCGATCTTCTGGACGAACAGGCCGCTCGCAGGTGCGGACACCAACCGCATCAGTGAGAATGCCGTGATGACGAACGTGGCCGCGCTGATGCTCACACCGAAATCGCGGGCGTACTGCGGCAGAACCGGCGAAACGACGCCATAGCCGAAAGCGATCACCACGTTTGCGCTGATCAGCACCCAGACTTCGCTCGGGAGTTTCGGCTTGGCCTGGTCAGCCGAACACTCACCCTCCGCGACAGAACTCACGCTATGACTGTATTCACCACATCTTTCGCCGCTTGCTGCACCTCCGCGAGATGCTCGGGGCCCTTGAACGACTCCGCGTAGATCTTGTAGACGTCCTCGGTGCCCGACGGGCGCGCCGCGAACCACGCGTTCTCCGTCGTCACCTTGAGCCCGCCCAGCGGCGCGCCGTTGCCCGGCGCCGTCGTCAACTTGGCGGTGATCGGCTCCCCCGCCAGCTCTGTGGCGGTCACCTGCTCGGGCGAGAGCTTGGCCAGCCGCGCCTTCTGTTCCCGATCGGCCGGCGCGTCGATGCGAGCATACGTTGGCGCGCCGTACTTCTCGGCGAGTTCCGCGTATCGCTGCGACGGCGTCTGCCCGGTCACCGCAAGAATCTCGGATGCCAGCAGCGCCATGATGATGCCGTCCTTGTCGGTGGTCCACGTCGACCCGTCGGTTCGCAGGAACGACGCACCCGCACTTTCCTCACCACCGAAACCGATGGTGCCGCTGATCAATCCGTCGACGAACCACTTGAAGCCGACCGGCACCTCGAGCAGTTTTCGGCCCAGTCCGGCGACGACCCGATCGATGATCGACGAGCTGACGGCCGTTTTGCCCACCGCCGTCGACGCCGGCCACTCGGGCCGGTTCGTGTACAAGTAGTCGATCGCCACCGCCAGGTAGTGGTTCGGATTGAGCAGACCACCATCGGGCGTCACAATGCCGTGCCGGTCGGAGTCCGCGTCGTTGCCGGTCGCGATCTGGTAGGTCTCCCGGTTGGCGATCAGCGAGGCCATCGCGTTCGGCGAGCTGCAGTCCATGCGGATCTTGCCGTCGGTATCCAGCGTCATGAACCGCCATGTCGCGTCGACCAGCGGATTGACCACGGTCAGATTCAGGTTGTGGCGTTCGGCGATCGCACCCCAATAGTCGACGCTGGCCCCGCCCAGCGGGTCGGCGCCGATGCGGATGCCCTCGGCGCGGATCACGTGTAGGTCGACGACGTTCGGCAGATCCTCGACGTAGGCGTCCATGTAGTCGTGGCGCTGCGCGGTCTGCAGTGCCCTGGCCAGCGGAGCCCGCTTCACCCCCTTGAGCCCCTCGCGCAGAATCTCGTTGGCCCGCTTGGCGATGGCGCCTGTCGCGTCGGTGTCGGCGGGTCCGCCGTCGGGCGGGTTGTACTTGAAGCCGCCGTCCCGCGGCGGGTTGTGAGACGGCGTGACCACGATCCCGTCGGCCAGGTCGCCGTCGCGGTCGCGGTTGAACGTCAGGATGGCGTGGCTGACGGCCGGAGTCGGGGTGTAGCGGTCGGCCGAATCGATCATCGCGACAACGTCATTGGCGGCCAGCACCTCCAGCGCCGACGCCCACGCCGGCTCCGAGAGCGCATGGGTGTCGCGGCCGATGAACAGCGGCCCGGTGGTGCCCTGTCCGGCCCGGTACTCGACGATGGCCTGAGTGGTGGCCAGGATGTGCGCTTCGTTGAACGCCGCATCCAGACTCGACCCGCGGTGCCCGGACGTGCCGAACACGACCTGCTGATCGACGTTCTCCGGGTCGGGCTCGATGGTGTAGTAGGCCGTCACCACCTGGGCCACATCGATGAGGTCTTCGGGTTGCGCCGGCTGACCGGCACGTGGATTCGCAGCCATGGCCCCGATTCTGCTCCTCCAAGTAACGCGTCGTGCGCCGGTGCGAAAGCTGGGCGGCGATACTTTGGCTCATGTTCAGTTTCGACGGCCGTGAGCTGGCCGCGGTCTTCGTCGGCGGAGCGCTGGGTACTCTCGCCCGGGCGGCTTTCGAAACCCTTGCGGCTCCCGATCCGGGGCGCTGGCCCTGGCCGACCTTCACCGTCAACATCGTCGGCGCATTTCTATTGGGCTACTTCACCACCCGATTGCTCGAACGTTTGCCGGTGTCGAGCTATCGGCGCCCCCTGCTCGGCACCGGCCTCTGCGGTGGCCTGACCACGTTCTCGACCATGCAGGTCGAGATCATCAACATGGTCGAGCACCACCACTACGGCCTGGCCGTCGGCTACACCGCCGCCAGCATCGTCGCCGGACTGCTCGCCCTCCACCTGGCGACCGCGCTGGTGCGACGCGTCCGGATCCAGGCATGACGGTCGCGGTCTGGGCCGGCGTCTTCGTGATCGGCGGTGTCGGCGCGGTGCTGCGATTCCTCGTCGACCGCGCGGTGTCGGCGCGGGTGGCCGGGTCGTTTCCGTACGGCACATTGGCGGTCAATCTCAGCGGTGCGCTGCTGCTCGGCGTGCTGTCCGGCCTCGCGCTCAGCCCGCACCTCGCGCTTCTGGCCGGCACGGCGTTCGTCGGCTCCTACACGACGTTCTCGACCTGGATGCTGGAGACGCAGCGCCTCGGCGAGGAGCGCCAGCTGCGGCCCGCCGTGGCCAATATCGTCGTCAGCCTGGTCCTCGGTCTGGCCGCCGCCTGGCTCGGCATGTGGATCGGAGGCCGACTGTGAGCGACGAGTACCTCAAGTTGACGACCTACTTCGCCGAACGTCTGCGCAGCGACGAGCGCTTCCTCGCCGACGCGCTGCTCGATCTCTACAGCGAGAGCGCGGTGGCCACCAGCGTCGTGCTTCGCGGCATCGCCAGCTTCGGCCCGCACCATGAGCTGCGCAGTGACCAGTCACTGAGCACGTCAGAGGATCCTCCGATCGCGATCGCGGCGGTCGACCAGGCCGACAAGATCGCCCCGCTGGCCGACCGTGTCGTCGCGATGACGACGCGCGGGCTCGTCACCCTCGAGCGCGCGCGTCTGCTCGTCGGGTCCGATGCGTCGGCGCCGCCGGACACCGTCAAGCTCACCCTCTACGTCGGGCGCCAGGACCGAATCTCGGGACGACCCGCTCACCAAGCCGTGTGCGATGTGCTGCACCGCCACGGATTCGCCGGAGCCTCAGTCTTTCTCGGCGTCGACGGCACTAAGGGGGGACAACGGCAGCGTGCTCATTTCTTCAATCGCAACGTCGATGTTCCCGTCATGATCATCGCGATCGGCACCGGTGATCGGGCCGCCGACGCCATCCCCGAACTCGAGGCGATGCTGCGTCATCCTCTCCTGACGTTGGAACGCGTGCAGCTCTGCAAACGCGATGGCGAACTGGTAACCCGGCCCGCCGCGCTGCCTGCGGCCGACGAGAACGGGCGGGCGCTGTGGCAGAAGCTGATGGTCTACACGTCGGAGGCCGCACTGCACGACGGCGTGCCGATCCACCGCGCGATCGTCCGACGGCTCCGCGACTCGCGCGCCGCCAGCGGCGCGACCGTGCTGCGCGGCATCTGGGGATTTCACGGCGACCACAAACCTCACGGCGACAAGATGATTCAGCTCACCCGGCAGGTGCCGGTGACCACGATCGTCGTGGACAGCCCCGAGCGCATCGCCGCGAGCTTCGACATCATCGACGCCCTCACCGATCGGCACGGTCTGGTCACCAGTGAGCTCGTGCCTGCCCTGGTATCCATCGACGACGGCGAGCGCCGCGGCGGGACCGCATTGGCCAACTACCACTATTGATCGTGGTCGATTTACCGTCCTAGCAGCTCGTGCGGGATGTTTCGCTGACGCCCGTTGCGGGGAGCCTTCCGATATGGATGAAGTGCTGGAACGCGAACTGAAGTGGGACGTCGACGAGCATTTCGCGCTCCCCCGCCTCGACGACATCGTCGCCGGAGCCGACGTCGAGCGCAGCACTGTCACCCTCAACAGCGCCTACTACGACACCGCCGACCGTGACCTGCAGGCCCACGGAGTGCTGCTGCGGCGGCGCGACGGCGACGACGACACCGGCTGGCAGCTCAAAGTGCCCGACGCCGAGGGCCGCGTTGAGGTCCGCACCGGACTGTCCGACACACCGCCGCCGGACTTGACCGACGCCCTCACCGGTATGCGGCTGGGCAAGCCGTTGGTCAACGTCGCGACGATCCGCACGACGCGCGACCGTTATCGGATCACCGACCCCCGGCGTCATCGGCTCTGCGCCGAGCTCGCCGACGACCATGTGCGCGCATCGATCGACGATCGACTGCTCGCGTGGCGCGAGATCGAGGTCGAGCTGGGCCCCGCTACACGCTCAATGCCACGTCGGCTCACCGAACGGCTCACCAAAGCGGGAGCCACCCCGTCTCGCTACCCGTCCAAACTTGCCCGTGTCTCTCGCGTGAAACGGCCAGAGCCTGATTCAGGCAGCAGGGCCGGCCGAGCGATCGCGAGTTACCTGACCGATCAGATCGACAACATGTTCGACGGCGATCTCGGCCTGCGCCGCGGCTCCGACCCGATTCACGACACGCGTGTAGCGATCCGCAGGCTGCGCAGCACATTGCGCGTATTCGGCAAGCTGCTTGACCGACCGGCGATCGGGCCCGTCGACGATGACCTCAAGTGGTTCGCCGGCCTGCTCGGCGAGGTCCGTGACTGCCAGGTGCAACGCCGCCGCTTCGAGGCCGCGCTCGCAAAGTGGCCATCAGAGCTCGTGCTCGGACCGGTGGCCAACCGGATCCACACCGATCTGCAAACCGATCAGGTGCAAGCCCGCAGCCGCGTAGCCAATGAGATGAACTCACAGCGATACCTCGATCTCCTTGCGACCATGCAGCGGTGGCGTACCGATCCGCCGATGCCCGCTCCACCAAGCTTCAAAGCATTGGAGAAGCGGGCCCGGCGCGCGCTACGCAAGGCCGACCGCCGTCTCGCCGAAGGGATCGAGGCCGACGACGACGCCCTGTTGCACCGCGCCCGCAAGGCGGCCAAGCGTGCCCGCTACGCCGCCGACCTTCTGACCCCGGCCGACGGGCGGGCCAAGAAAACGGCCAAGCATTACAAGCAGTTTCAGCGGGTCCTTGGCGATCATCAGGACAGCGTCGTCGCGTCCGGCACGCTGCTTCGGCTGGCCAGGACGGCGGGCACCACGGTCGGGGAGAATGGCTTCACCTACGGCTTGCTGTACGCCCGTGAGCAACAGAAAGCCGAGGCCGCGCGCAACCGGGCGCGGGAACTGGTGGGTTAGCTCGGCGCCGACATCCACTTATCGGCCAGCGCGGATACCCAGTCTGCCGCGGCGGCGGCACCTTCGGGCGGGCCCTCGACCACGACCAGTTCGTCGACGCCGAGATCCGCGAGCGGGCGGACGTCGTTGACGCTCAGGTCGCGTAGCGCCACGGCCAGCCGCAGTTCGGCGCGATCGCGTCCGCTGTCGTCGCACAGCCGATTGAGGAAATCGATCCGCTCGGCGACTTCCCTCACTCCGCCGAGGTTGAATCCGTACCAGCCGTCGCCCCACGCAACCGCCCGCCGCAACGCGGCATCGCTGTTGCCTCCGAGCACGACCGGAATACGTCTGTCGGCAACGGGTTTGGGGTTGACTCGTACCGAATCGAAACGGACGAAGTCACCTTCGAACGAGGCGACGTCGTCGCGCCACAGCGTCCGCATCGCCGCGACAT
>JAVRPG010000675.1:0-6036 GCA_032162325.1 Mycobacterium sp.
GCCGACGAAGTCGGGGTCTGAGCCGGGATACTGCCGATCCGGCCCTTCGGTCTCCGGTGCGTACTCGCCGCCAGGGGCGCCGTACCAGTCCATCTCATAGTCCGGAAAACCGCGGCTCTTGAACGGCTCGCGGAGGAAGCTGCGCAGGTCCTTGGTCGACCTGCAGAAGATGTGCACGCTCGCGTCGATGACGGGCGTCGTCGCTCCGTCCGGGTGTTGCATCACCAAAGCCGTCCTCCGATGTCATCCGGTCAACGTGAGCGCATACGAGCGCTGCGCGAAGCGCGCCGGATCCTCCCAGTGTAAAGCGTTGTTCTTCGATAGCAAGAATCGAGTTCTCAGCGAATCGCTTACCTCTGCGCAGGTCAGGGTGTGTGCTGGTCAGTCGCATGGCGGGTATCAGACGAAATGCGGTAGTCGCATCCAGAGAACGGTTACAGCATCTAAGGAGAATGTTATTCTCCCATTGACGCGACTAGCCCTCAGGAGGCAGCGGCATGCTCTTGGAGTTCGATGCTGATCAGCGGCTGTGGCAGGAGACCGTCCGCGACGCCGTAGCCAAGCAGTGCCCACCGTCGCTGGTGCGCGGCGTGGCCGAGGAAGGCGTCGACCCAACACCGCTGTGGACGACCTACGTCGATGCGGGTTGGACGGAACTGACCGACCCTGAGAACGCCGTCGAGCTGGCGATCGTGCTGGAGGAACTCGGCCGCGCCACCGATCCGACGCCATATTTGGCGACGTTGACGCAGTTCGCTCCGCTGGCCGGCGACCGCTTCGACCCTCAGCAGGCGGGGACGGCGATCTATGGCGGCGTCAGCGCGCGTCGCGACGCCGACGGCTGGGTGCTCGATGGAACCGCGCGTCATGTGCTCGACGGCGACCGGGCCGAGCGGCTCGCGGTCGTCACCGACGCCGGGGTGTTCGTCGTCGACGCTGGTGAAGTGGAGGTGCGACGCAGCCCGGTGTTCGACCCGGTGCTGCACATCGCCGAGGTGTCCTTTTCCGGCCTGCAGGTGCCCGATGCCGACCGCGTGAACGTCGATTCGGAAAAGGCCCGCCATGTCGCGCTCGCCGGTTTGGCCATCACCACGGTCGGCGCCTGCCAACGCATCCTGGACTTGGTGCTCGAGCACGTGAAGCAGCGCCAGCAGTTCGGCGTTGCGATCGGATCGTTCCAAGCGGTTCAGCACAAGGCCGTAGATATGCACGTCGCCACCGAGCGGGCCCGCGCGTTGTCTTACTTTGCCGCACTGACCATTTCGGCCGACGACCCCCGCAGGCGGCTGGCTGCCGCGATGGCGAAGGCGGCGGCGGGGGAGTGCCAGTCGGTGGTGTTCAGGCACGGCCTGCAGCTGTTCGGCGCCATGGGGTTCAGCTGGGAGAACGACTTACAGTTCGCACTCAAGCGCGCCAAGGCCGGCGAACTGCTGCTTGGCGGCGCGGCCGAACACCGCGCGATCATCGCGGAGGAATACAGGAGTAACAGTGCAGCTGGCCTTTAACCCAGACGTCGAGGAGTTCCGCGCCGAGTTCTCGGCGTTCCTCGACGAGCATCTGCCGTCGGAGGCGCAGACCCAGGAGCGGCCGCGGTCGGTGTCGCACATGCCGCAGTGGGCCCGCGACTGGCAGCGGCTGCTGTTCGACAACGGCTGGCTATTGCCCGCACAGCCGCCGGAGTTCGGCGGCCGCAACGCGACCGTGCTGCAGCAGTTCGTGCATCTGGACGAACTGTGTCGTCGCCGCATCTACCACAGCTTCAACCCGCAGGGTGTGAACATCATTGCGGCGTCGCTGATTTCGTTCGGGTCCGACGAGCAGAAGCACCGATGGGCGGTTCCGGTGCTCAAGGGCGAGCTGACCGCGTCGCTCGGCATGAGCGAGCCCAGCGCAGGCTCCGACCTGGCGTCGTTGCGGACCCGCGCGGTGCGCGACGGTGACCACTTCGTCGTCAACGGCCAGAAGGTGTGGACGTCCGGCGCCCACGACGCGGACTTCCTGCTGGCTTTCGTGCGCACCGACCCGGACGCGCCGAAGCACAAGGGCATCAGCGCGCTGATCATTCCCACCGACACCCCTGGTGTCGTGTGCCGGCCGTTCGCCGACATGTGCGGTCAGGACAACTTGGACTTCAACGAGGTGTTCTTCACCGATGCCCGGGTGCCCGCCGAGAACCTCGTCGGCCCATTGAACGGCGGCTGGGGCGTGGCCAACGGCTCCCTCGGGCACGAGCGCACGATGATGTGGCTCGGCTTCGCCGATCGGATCGACAACATGATCGCCGACTTCCGGCCACGCACCGAGCTGCAACGCGACCAGTACGCCACGACGATCATGGACTACCAGGCGCTTCGGGCGATGGGTTCTGCGGCGCTGGCCAGGGCAGCGCGCGGTGAGATGGACACCGCGTCGGTGTCCGTGCTCAAGCTGTTCGGATCCGAAGCGGAGCGTCAGGCGTTCGAGAACGCGCTGACCGCCGCAGGGCCGGACGGGCTCACTCACCCCGCGACGACGGGTCCCTACGAACCCATGAACCTCGACCACTACTTCGCCAGCTGGTTCGAGCGCTACGCCCGAAGCTTCGGCGGCACCATCGCAGGCGGAACCTCCGAGATACAGCGCAACATCATCGCCACACAGGTGCTCGGTCTGCCCAGGCGCTGAGTGCCGTGACAGAAACCCTGGCGCTGGACTGGCCGCAGGCCGGAACCGTTGTGCTGCGGCTGAACCGGCCCAAGCAGCTCAATGCGATCAACGAGGTGATGCGCAACGAGCTGACCGACACCCTCGCGGCGATCGCGACGGACACCTCGGTCAACGTCGTCGTCATCACTGGGCGTGCTGGCGCCCTTGCACTTGACCCAGCTGGCGATTCGCGCCATGCGCGAACGCGGGCGAGGCTGGGTACTCAACGTGACGTCCGTCGGCGGCGATCTGCCTGACGGTCCGCCGTTCTCCAACTTCGATCGCGCAGCGGGTTTCGGTATCTACGGCACGGTCAAGGCGGCACTCAACCGGCTCACGAAAAGCCTTGCGGCGGAGCTGTACGACGACGGGATCGCCGTCAATGCCGCGGCGCCCACCAATCCCGTCGCCACGCCGGGCGCGGGCACGCTGGATCTGGCCGAGACTGACACCGAGGACATCGAGCTGATCACCCAGACCGCCTTCATCCTGTGCACCGGCAATCCCACGGTGTTGACCGGTCGCATTGCCCACACACAGGCGTTCTTGCGCGAAGTCGGATGGTTGACCTGAGCGACTAGGAGCCCCGGGGGCCATTGCCCGCCTCTGAGCGACAACAGCGTTTACCCAGGCCACGGTCATCACGAGAGGAGATCGATCAGCGACTACACATGCGTAATTACGCAGGTAGACGAGTTGTCGCTCAGATGCGGGCACAAGGGTGGGCGTCCGGGAAACGCTCCGCGCTGCGGCAATTCAGCAGGATCGTGCTACAGCCTCTGCAGCGCGAACGTCCAGAATTGCGTCCCGGGCGGGCCGTTGAAGCAGCCGACGTCATAGTTCGACTCAATGGTTCCGGCCAGTGTGCGCTCGTCCCAAGTCCACGTCTCGTGCGTCGGCATGGCATAACCGGGAAGGCACTGCAAGCCGTCGGGCACGTCCACGGTCAACGTGTATCGGCCGTCGGCAAGGTGTGCGTCGCCGTCGTAGTAGGCATAGAACTTCAGGCGCGGTGTCGCGCTGATGTGCAAGCAGTCTGGCGCAGCGCGTTGACACGGCGTGATGAACCAGAACCACGAAGCCCGGGTGTACCTGTCGGTCAGCACGTCGTAATTCCCAGGCAGCATCATGGCTTGGGCGGGCGGGGCGAGCACCGACGCAGCCACCGTAAGCGCGGTCATCGCGATCGCGAGCTTCACCGACTTCATTGTCGTCCCTTCGTCGATCTCAGCCGATCGCTGCCTATCAAATCACCTGGTTGCCGATTTTGATCGGTATCAGTCGATGACGGCCGCTTCCTTGCGTTCGGTTATTGGCCGGGCCAGTTCTTGTTCGTTGCAGATGCGTTGAAGCTTTTCCAGCGTCTCGTCGAGACCCGGACCCAACGGCTTGCTCGGTGTGAACGTCGCGGGCAGGTGCTTCATGCCCTGGATGACGCCGATGGTCTCGTAGTGCTCGGTGCCCTCGTGATCGCACACGTAGTCGGGCATGCGGTCGAGCACGGCAGTCAGCATCGATTTGAAGACCGTGCGGGCGACGTTCGAGCCGACGCAGCGGTGGACACCGATGCCGAAGCTGAAGTGCCGGTTGCCCTTTCGGTCAAGGATGACCTCGTTGGGCTCGTCGAAGACCGACGGATCCCGATTGGCCATGGCCCAGGAGATCCAGAGCCGCTCGCCCTCTTTGAACTTCTGCCCCTCGACCTCGACGTCATCGGAGAACGTGCGGCCGTCGCCCGGGGCAGGCGTGAAGTAACGCAGGAACTCTTCGGTGGCGGGGTTGAGCAGGGTGTCGCGCTCGCGGCTGAGCAACTCGCGCTTGTCGGGGTTGTCCGACAGCCACTCCAGCGCGTGCGCGGTGAGCGCGGTCGTGGTGTCGAAGCCGCCACCGATGATCAACCCTAGGTTGCCCATGATTTCCAGGTCGGGTGCGGGCTCACCGTCGATGCGCAGTTGCAGTAGGGCGTTGACGAGACCGGGCCGCGGGTTCTCCTTTATCTCAACCATATTGGTGAGGAGGTCGATGCCCATCTGCCGGTTCATCTGTGCGACGCGCTCGGCGTCGGGGGAGTGCTCCGGGGTCGAGACTGAAAGGTGCGCAGGCTCGCTGTAGATCATCCATTTGTTCAACTCGATGCCCATCATCGCCAGGGTGAGCACCGCGGGCACGATGTTGGCGAGATCGTCGACGAAGTCGATGCGGCCCGACTCGATTTTCTCGTCGAGTGCCGCCCGCACGATCTCGTCGACGAACGGCTGCCACCGCTTGATCGCGGCGGGAGACAGATAGGGGTTCAGCGCACCACGGTACGTACTGTGCTCGGGCTCGTCCATTTCCAGGATGCCCCCGCGCACCACCGTGGCGCGTTGCGCCTTGGGGATGGTGATGCCCTGGTATCCGTTGCGTTCACCGTTGATGTCGTGGTCGTTCGACACCACGGGGCAGCGTGCGAGCTCGAAGACTTCCTTGCTGCCCGCGGCAACCCAGTGGCCGTCATACGTCTCGGTCCAGGCCATCGGGCACTTGGCGTGCATCTCTTCGGTGGTCTTCTCGAATTGCAACCGATACTCCGCCGTGTGCCGGTCGAAGTGATATCGGTGCTTCTTGCGGTCGCCGTCGGCGATGGTGTCGTCGACGCTCAAGACGGTGTCTCCCTTGATTTTCGGTTGATGCTCATTCTTCGATCGAGATGGCCTGTTCCGGGCACGAGTGCACGGCCTCGCGCACCGCGTCTTCCTGATCGGCCGGAACCACTTCGTTCACCGGCGACGACGTGCCGTCAATGTCGCTGAGCTCAAAGGAATCCGGCGCGATCATCGAGCACAGCGTGTGTCCCTGGCAGCGCTGTGCGTCAACAAAAACCTTCACAGTGTCCCTCCGGCTCAGTTGTGGTAGTCGTACCACTTGAGGTAGCCGCCGGCATCCACCCGCACCTGCATGCCGGTGACGTAACGGGCCTCGTCCGACGCCAGCCACAGCACGGCATTGCTGATGTCCAAGGGCTCGATCCACGGCACCTTCATCGCCTGCTGCACGTAGAACACCGGCTCCGCGTCCGCCTGGGTGGGGTGTTCCAAGTCGGGTCGGAACGACTTGTACATCGGCTCGCTCCGCAGCATGTCGGTGTTGCAGTTGGTGGGATGCACCACGTTGGCGCGGATGCCACGCGGCGCCAGTTCGGTCGCCAGGTCGTGGACGTATGCCGACAGCGCGCGCTTGGAGTGCACGTAGGCCATCCCGCCGGGGTCATTGCCGGGGTCGTTCTTCTGATGGGTGTCCATCAGGGCCGCGGTGGACCCTGTCGCGACGATCGCCGCGCCCTCGGACAGGTGCGGCAACGCGACGTTGATC
>JAVRPG010000676.1:0-6571 GCA_032162325.1 Mycobacterium sp.
ACCTCGAACCAGGCAGAGAAATCCATCGGCTCGTCCACCGGCGGCACACCGATGTCGCCGAGGTACCCGGTGCAGTAGCGCGCAGGGATGTTCATGCAGCGACAGAAGGCAACGGCAAGATGCGTGAAATCACGGCAGACGCCGGTTCGGTCGTGAAAAGCATCCAGTGCGGTCCGGGTCATGCGCGCGTGTTCATAGCCGAACGTGAGATGTCGGTGAACGTAGTCGCAGATTGCCTGAACGCGGTCCCATCCCGTTGGTGTCTGCCCAAAGAGATTCCATGCCGTCTCGGATAGCCGATCGGTTTCGCAATAGCGGCTCCCGAGCAGGAAGACAAGCGTCTCCTCGGGCAGGTCCGGCACGGGAATCTGCTGCGCCTGGGGAACGATGACGTCAGGGACTCCTGTGTCGTTGACGAGCGCATCGGCCGAGACGCTCGTGCGGCCCTTGGGCGCAACAATGCGGGTGCACCAGTTGCCGAAGCCGTCACGATAGGCTGCCGTCGGGACCGGCGGGTCGACCACCAGGGCGTCACGGCCGACGAGATCGGACACCCGGGTGAAGTGGACGTTGAGGTTGAATATCATCGGGGTCGGCTGCGGGCAGTCATAGATCATTTCGAAGCCGACGTGAATGTGCATCATTTGCCTCCGGTATCCGGCAGGTGAGGTAGCGCATGGCCGACGGCGTATTTGGTGGAAAAGGTTGTCACTGGTGCTCCTTCACGCAGGGTATGAATCATGATGCGCTCACGCGGCACATGCCGTGCGTAACGAATCGATCAGCATGCGCCGCAACGCCGTCCAGCGCCGGCCTGCGGCGACAACGATGCCCTGGTTGACTTCCAGTTCGATTCCGATGTAGTCGCACGGCGCGAAGCGCACGCGCAAGCGCGAGGTCAACCCGTCTCCTTTGCCGGCATAGGGATAGTTGCGGCGTACGCGAAGTTCCGGAGCGAATGCGGCAAGCGATTCCTTCCAGCGGGCACACAACTCGGCCTCCCCGCGCCGACCGGGGTGGTAGAGCAAACCCACATCGGCGCCGCGCACCCTGCCGTCCAGGTCCGCGGTAAAGCTGTGCGACGAAATGTGGATCACGCGATGGCCGCGCGACACCGCTTGCCCGACAAGACACTCGACCTGCGTGCGATGGGGCCGGTAATACTGTTCGACGATCTGCGCGCGGGTCTCGGCCGGCGCGGCGCGGGTCACCGCCGAGAAAAGTTGTGGGTGGCCGATCGAACGATTGAGATCGATAAGCAGGCGGCTGACGGTCGAAGCCACGAGCGGCGCCCGGTACGCACTGGCGAGTGCCTTGGCCATGACCAGCGAACCGGGATCGTAGCCGCGGTGGGAGTCCAGCAGCGCCCGTTGTTCCCGAAACAGCCGACGATACGGCGCGGGTATCCGGTTACCGCCGTGCTCACAGGTGATGACGAAGGTGTCCATCGTGCCGACCACGTCACCACCGCAGCTCGGGCAAGTGGCGAAACACCTGCCGCACACCTTCGCCCCATTCGTCGCTGAGCGCGGTGAAATAGGGGTCCCCCTCATCGAATCGCCGCCGCCACTGCACTTCCAGGCTGTCCCGTTCGTAGCAAATCAGATCGATGGGCATGCCCACCGACAAATTGCTGCGCATGGTCGAATCGAAAGACACCAGCACACACTTCGTGGCGTCCGCTAGGGGCGTATGTTGCGTCAGTACGCGGTCGAGGATCGGCTTTCCGTACTTGGTTTCACCGGTCTGAAAGAAGAGCGTGTCGATCCCTCCTTCGATGAAATTGCCCTCCGCATAGATCCGGAACAGCCGTATCGGCTCCCCGCCGATCTGCCCACCGACGATGAACGAGGCATTGAAGCGGATGTTGTTCTCTTCCAGGTATCCAGCGTCGCGCTTCTCGATATCGCGCATCGCGTCGGAGACCAGCCTCACGACGTCGAACATCGTCCGGGCACCCCAGAGATTGGTGGCCGCGTCGCCGTCAGCACAACGCTGCGTCAATACGCTGATGACGGCCTGAGTTCCGGCCAGGTTTCCCGAACTCAGCAGAACGACAACGCGGTTGCCACGACGCTCGAACACCGTCATCTTGCAGAACTTGGCGAAGTTATCCACGCCGGCATTCGTACGAGAGTCCGAGGCGAAAATCATGCCCTTGTCGAGCATTACGCCGATACAGTAAGTCACACGATGCACCTTCTGTGCAATCGACCCCCGTTCACAATGCCACCAGCTTGGCTGGTGGCTGACGCGCAGGTAAGCGATTCCCAATCCGGATGTGATCCTGCCCCGATGCCTTCGCGAACACCCAGCCTACGCCGCTCGACGTGCGGCAGCGGCTAGACATCTGGGGCGTTGTAACGGGGCGGATCGAGCCAGAAAACTCTGCGGAACAGTCATGGTGATCCCGATGTGCAGACGATCACCGGCATGTAGGGGCCTTGGAGCCGACGCTCCTGGAGTTCTCAGCGGACACGCGAACTCATCCCGAATCAGCTGAGATTCTCAGCACCCCCGGCGTAACACCGCTTGGCGCTCACCCTGGATGTGCGCAGGTGCGAGGTCGCGTACCTGCGACTGCAGTGACCGGCACGGGCCCCAGAACTTGAGCGGCGGTATTCTTGGCGTGACAAACCATCTCGTGGCTGTTGGGCTGCAAGGGTATGTCGTCGGGCTCTGGCTAGGGATGCCGGGCCCCGGGCGGGACTACATGAGCGCAGGTGGCAACGGATGACCGAGTTCACCAAGGGCGCCGACCGCACCCCAGCAGGGCGACTGGCCGCCGAACAGGCGCGCGCGGATATCTCCGATTTGCAGGCCGCCATCGGCGATTTGGCGGGTTTGGTGGCGGGCAGTCTGGGATTGTCGGAGTTGTTGACCGAGGTGGCGATGTTCGCAGTGCACGCGATCCCGGGTGCCGACGGGGCCGGGGTGACCCTATTGCGGCTCGACCGGATCGACAACATGGTTGAAGCGCTGGCGGCGAGTGCACCGTTTGTCGCCGAAATCGACGACATCCAGTACGTCACGCTGCAGGAGGGCCCCTGTATCACCGCAGCGCTGGAGCGCCGCACGGTGCGGTCGGGGTCGCTGGGCGGCGAGAAGATGTGGCCGCGGTTCGGCCCCCGCGTGGGCAGGTTGGGCGTGCACAGCGCACTGTCACTGCCGCTGCTGCTGCCCGATCAGGTGGTCGGGGCGATCAACGTCTACGCCCACGACAAGGACGTCTTCGATGAGCACGCCGCCGAACTCGGGGAACTGTTCGCCAAACCCGCAGCGGTCGCCGTGCACAACGCTCACGTCCTCGCCCAGGCGATGGCGCTGACGGTCCAGTTGCAGACCGCCCTGTCGACGCGACCGGTGATCGATCAAGCGATCGGCCTGCTCCGCGGACGCAGCGGGCGCAGCGCCGAGGACGCATTCGCCCAGCTGCGGGCGATCAGCCAAGCCGAACACCGCAAATTGGCTGACGTGGCGCAACGCATCGTCGATGAAGCCGTCCGCCGCGCCCGCGCCCGCCACAACCCGACCTGAGTCCCGATCGCCATGCCGGGGTTTCGGTGCAAGGCGGGTCCCGCGTACGGTTGAGGGTGGAGGCACAGTCCCAGGGAACGGTCCTGACCGGCATCCTGGATCCTCCACCGTGCACGGCGACTAGCCCTGCTCGGCCTTGGCAGGCTCGATCGGCGCTCGGGAGCGCCCAGCGGAGCATTCACCTCGTGAGGATCACCGCAGCGATGGCCGCCGCTTTGGCTATCCTGACCGAAGCGCTGGATGAACCCGGCACCGACATCGCGCACGGCCTGCACCGGTTGACCCTCGACGCCGCCGCCGCCGTAACAAGCTACCTCGGTCTGAGCGTGGTTGTGTCCCACAGCGATCCCCCGTTCACCCTCACCGCCCTGGCCGACGGGGCCCTAGCCGGCGACATCCGCACCTCGCTGCACCTGAGTCTGCCGGGCCCCAGTGATCCTCCGAACTCGCCGGCGGTGGCGATCATTCTCTACGCGGGATCACCGGGAGCGTTCGTCGACCTGGCCGCGGACCTGGCGTGGCTCACTGCACGCTCACTGAGCGACTTCATCCTCGAACAGCACCTCACCCTCGCTGGCGGGTCACTGCCCGAGGGACAGCTGCGCGCGGCATCAGCGATCAACCAAGCCCTCGGGGTTCTCATCGGGCGCGGCTACACCCGGCAACAAGCGCACTGGGAACTCGACACCCAGGCCGCCCACGCCGGAACCGACCGACACACCGCCGCCCACCACATCCTCGCCAAGATCAACACCGGCGGCGATGACCAGGACGCCGGAACACCATTGGGTGGAGACGGGTTCACGTGAGCGAGATGAAGTATCTCGATCTGCACGGCGACCGGGTTGCCTATCAGGAGGCGGGAGCCGGCGAGGCGCTGCTGCTGATTCATGGCATGGCGGACCGTGGCGCGGCGAGCGTCGACTTGTCATCCCCTGTCCGGTGTCGGTCCCGACAGCTGCCGGTCTGAACGGCCGGGACCTCAGTGTTCTGCTCGGCCGGCCGCACACAACTCCGTACCTCGGAAATACCCTGTTTCGGGCGGCGCCAACCGTGCCTCCTGGCGAGGGTCGTGGCATGGGGTCGGCAGCAAGCTGAGTCCGCCAGAGCCACTTACATTTTGGTGTATCGGGCCATAGCGAAGCTGTAGAGGCCGTAGGTGATGATTCCTGCGCCTGCGGCGATCAGGAGCGCTACTCCGTAAGCCCGCCTCGGCGAACTGTTGGATCGCTGCTACTTGATTTAGGACCGCTGTGGCGGTTTGGTTCAGGACCACCGGATGGCCGCTAGCATCATGCCTGGTGTCTACTAGCGCGGCCTGGCGCGATGGCGCGGACGCCCGCCGTCGAGTGCTGGTCACCCCGCATCTGATTTGTACCAATTCCCGATTGCCGGGGGATCCTCAGAACGGACAGTTAGGTTCGTTACCCCCTCCTGAGCGCCTGGGCCTTGGCCGCTTGCCGCGAGTTGTGCGACTCCCAGGCCCCAACCCCTGAAGCTGAAGCTCTCGCCCGTGGTGGGATCGGTGATCTCGAGCTCGGCTGGATCGAAGACGATCGCGCTGTTGTTTACGAGATCCAGTCGCCAGAGTGGTAACTTCGCGATTGCCTCGAGGTGAGCACGAACATCCTCGATAGTTGCGAACTTGGGCCCGCTGGCGACGGTCTGGTCTAGCCGATGAATCGTAAACTGCTGCGTGGATTGGTCGTCGACGGTCGTGGTCGCGGTGACCGCATACCCCAACGGTTGCGATATCTCGTTGAGCCGATTGCACTCACCGGCAACATCAGTCATGTGCTGCGCTTGCTCTTTGTCGATCATTCGGACCCTCTCATCGGCATATCACCGGCCCCTGATCATTGTGAACTGCTGACCGTCATCGGCGCGGATAATTGGTCGCACCAGCGGCACCAGTCGGCCCGCCAACCAGTTGCAGGATGGCGGGGAGCTCGGCACCCGGCTCGGGTGATCGGTCACAAACGCCCGACACTGAAGTCGGCCCTTCAGAGCTGTCACACTTAAGCCGTCGGCCTTTTCGACGCGTTGGTCGCGGCGCCAGCGTCGCACCGTTGCGATCGCGGTCTTCAACCCGCGACGCCGTCCGCTCCCGGGATCGGTGCCGGCGACGCCGGCCTGCAGCTCTGTGAACATCGCCTCGCTGCGGGTTTCGGGCGCGTCATCGGCGGTGTCGCGCAGGTAGCGGTCCGGCAGCGACAGCTTGGCGATGGTCCGCCACGTCTTGCCGTACTGCAGCAGGAACGAGCCCGTCGTGTAGGGCAGGTCGTACTTATCGCAGACTTCCTTGACCCGGAACGAAATCTCGTGCAGCCGGTTGCTCGGCAGGTCCGGATAAAGGTGGTGCTCGATCTGGTGGCACAGATTGCCGCTCATGAACCGCAGCACCGGACCGGCGTCGAAGTTGGCGCTGCCCAGCATCTGGCGCAGGTACCACTGCCCCTTCGTCTCACCGACCATGTCGGTCGTGGTGAATTTCTCTGCGCCGTCAGGGAAGTGGCCGCAGAAGATCACCGCGTTCGACCACACGTTGCGGATCACGTTGGCCACCGCGTTGGCGGTCAGTGTTGATTTGTAGGTGGCGCCCGGCGACAGCGAGGTCAGCGCCGGGAACGCGACATAGTCCTTGACCACCTGCCGGCCGGCCTTGATCGCGAACTCGCGGACCTGCACGAGGGTGGCTTTGCGGTCCGACTGGCCCTTGAGGAACTTTTCGAGCTCCAAGGGCTGCAGGCCGATTCCCCACTCGAAACCGATTGCGAGGATGGTGTTGAACAACAGGTTGCCGAGGTTGAACGGTGTCCAGCGCTGGTCGCGGGTGACGCGCAGCACGCCGTAACCCACATCATGGTCCATGCCGAGGATGTTGGTGTACTTGTGATGCTGGAAGTTGTGGGTCAAACGCCAGTGCTTGGATACTCCGCTCATGTCCCACTCCCACGTCGAGGAGTGAATCTCGGGATCGTTCATCCAGTCCCACTGGCCGTGCATGACGTTGTGGCCGATCTCCATGTTCTCG
>JAVRPG010000677.1:0-3866 GCA_032162325.1 Mycobacterium sp.
AATCCGGAATCAAGCCACGCCATGGCACCCAAGGCGATTCCGACGGCTCCGCCGACGGTGAGTGCCCTACGAAAGTCGCCACCCCGCCAGACGAACGCCGGGACAGTGACCACACCGCAATTGTGACGTCAGCTGTCGCTCATAGGTGGGCAAACCCCACACACCCAAGCTGGCCTAGACAGTAAAGCCGAGAGCGCGTAGTTGTTCGCGGCCGTCCTCGGTGATCTTGTCGGGGCCCCATGGCGGGTTCCACACCCAGTTGATCTTGATCTCGTCGACGAGGCCGGCGCCCACCAGCGCGGTACGCGACTGATCCTCGATGACGTCGGTCAGCGGGCAGGCCGCCGACGTCAGCGTCATGTCGATCAGCGCTACGTTGCCCTGCTCCCCCTTCTCGACGTTCAGGTCGTAGACCAGACCGAGGTCGACGACGTTGATCCCGAGTTCCGGGTCGACGACATCACGCATGGCCTCCTCGAGATCGGCAAGCAGTTCGTCGTTAGGCACTGCGGTGTCGCTCATCGCTCGTCTCCTCACTGGCTTGCGCCACTGCGTCTTTGAAGGCCATCCAGCCCAGCAGCGCACATTTGATCCGCGCCGGGTACTTGGCCACCCCGGCGAAGGCGATGCCGTCGCCGAGTACATCCTCGTCGCCCTCAACCTTGCCGCGGGACGAAACCATCTCGTTGAATGCCCCGACGGTCTTCAACGCATCGCCGACGCTCTGGCCGATGACCACGTCCGTGAGCACCGACGTCGCAGCCTGGCTGATTGCACAGCCCTGCCCGTCGTAGGAGACGTCGGCCACCGTGTCGCCGTCGTCGCTGAGTGCCACCCGCAGCCTGACCTCGTCGCCGCACGTCGGGTTCACCTGAAAGGACTCGGCACCGTACGGCTCGCGCAACCCGCGGTGATGCGGGTGCTTGTAGTGATCGAGGATCACTTCCTGGTAGAGCTGCTCCATCCGCACTGTCAGTCCCTGCCGAAGAATTCCACCGCGTGCCGAACGCCGGCCACCAGGCGCTCGACCTCGTCGAGCGTGTTGTAGACGGCGAACGACGCCCGCGCCGTCGCGGCGATGCCGAACCGCCGATGCAGCGGCCACGCGCAGTGGTGACCCACCCGTACCGCGACGCCGTCGTCATCGAGGACCTGTCCGACGTCGTGAGCGTGGATGCCCGCGACCACGAACGACACCGGCGAGCCGCGGTGTTCCAGCGACTTCGGTCCGATGATCCGCACCCCGTCGATACCGGACAGCCCATCAAGCGCGGCGGCCACCAATTCGTTCTCGTGCGCCTCGACGGCGTCCATCCCGATCTCTTGCAAATATGACGCGGCGGCGGCCAGCCCGACCACCTGCGACGTCATCGGTGTCCCGGCCTCGAACCGTTGCGGCGCAGGGGCGTAGGTGGTCTCCTCCATCGTCACGGTCTCGATCATCGAACCGCCGGTGATGAATGGCGGCATTGCATTGAGCAACTCACGCCGTCCGTATAGCACGCCAATGCCGTTGGGGCCCAGCATCTTATGTCCGGAGAACGCGCCGAAGTCGACGTCGAGCGTGTGGAAATCGACCGGCTGATGAGGCACCGACTGGCAGGCGTCCAGCAGCGTCAGTGCGCCGACCGCCTTCGCCCGCGCGACCAACTCCCCCACCGGGGCCACTGCACCGGTGACATTGGAATGGTGGCTGAACGTAACCACTTTCACGCGTTCGTCGAGCGCCAGCGAGTCCAAATCGATGCGGCCGTCGTCGGTCACCCCATACCACCGAAGCGTCGCACCGGTCCGGCGGGCGAGCTCCTGCCAGGGGATCAGGTTCGCGTGGTGCTCGAGCTCGGTGGTGACGATGACGTCGCCGGGCCCGACGGCGTGCTCAAACCGGTTGTCGCCCAGCACATAGGCGACAAGATTGATCGCCTCGGTGGCGTTCTTGGTGAAGACCACCTCGTCGGGGTCGGCGCCGGCGAAGGCCGCGATGTTCGCGCGGCCCTGCTCGTAGGCGTCGGTGGACTCCTCCATCAGCTGGTGGGCACCCCGATGCACCGCGCCGTTGGACGTGGTCAAGAACTCGCGTTCGGCGTCGAGCACCTGGAGCGGACGCTGCGACGTCGCACCGGAATCCAAGTAAGCCAGCTGATTTCCACCGCGCATCACCCTTTTCAGGATCGGGAAGTCCGCCCTGATCTTGGTGAGGTCCAGAGTCTGCGCGGCGGTCATGTCATGCTCCCACGGCCTGGGTGAAGCGCTCGTATCCGTTGGCGTCGAGCTCGTCGGCCAGCTCGGGTCCACCGGACTCGACGATGCGGCCGCCGACAAACACGTGCACGAACTGCGGCTGGATGTAGCGCAGGATGCGGGTGTAGTGCGTGATAAGCAGTAACCCGCCGTGCACCCCTTCGGCGTAACGGTTCACCCCGTCGCTGACGACGCGCAGCGCGTCGACGTCCAGACCGGAGTCGGTCTCGTCCAGAATCGCAATCTTCGGCTTGAGCAGTTCGAGCTGAAGGATCTCGTGCCGCTTCTTCTCGCCGCCGGAAAAGCCTTCGTTCACACTGCGTTCGGAGAACGACGGGTCGATGTCAAGACCCTCCATCGCGCCCTTGACCTCTTTGATCCAGTGCCGCAGCTTCGGCGCCTCGCCGCGTACGGCGGTCGCAGCGGTGCGCAGGAAGTTCGACATCGACACCCCGGGCACCTCGATGGGGTACTGCATCGCCAGGAACAGTCCGGCACGTGCGCGCTCGTCGATGCTCATCTCCAGGACGTCCTGACCGTCGAGCGTGATCGAGCCCGACGTCACGGTGTACTTGGGGTGGCCCGCAACCGCGTAGGACAGCGTCGACTTTCCGGACCCATTCGGGCCCATCAGGGCGTGCGTCTCCCCCGACTTCACGGTGAGATTGACGCCCTTCAGGATCGGGATGTCTGTCCCGTCTTCAGCGGAGACGACGCTGACGTGCAGATCCTTGATTTCCAGTGTGGTCATGAGGTGGCTGTCCTTGATTCCGTTATCTCTAGTTCGTGTTCGATGGCATCTGTGAGGCGCTCGCGCACCGCAGGCACGGCAATCTTGGCGATCAGCTCGCCGAAGAAGCCGCGGACGACGAGGCGACGGGCCTGGTCTTCGGGAATACCGCGGGCCTGCAGGTAGAACAGCTGCTCGTCGTCGAATCGTCCGGTGGCACTGGCGTGTCCGGCACCGGCGATCTCGCCGGTCTCGATCTCCAGGTTCGGCACCGAGTCGGCACGGGCGCCGTCGGTGAGCACAAGATTGCGGTTGGTCTCGAAGGTGTCGGTACCAGTCGCCTCCGCCCGGATCAGCACGTCGCCCACCCACACGGTGTGCGCGTCGGGCCGCGAAGAATTCGGATCGCCTTGCAGCGCACCCTTGTACGTCACATGGGACCGGCAGTTCGGCTGGGCGTGATCGATGAGCAGCCGCGATTCGAAGTGCTGGCCGTCGTCGGCGAAATACAGGCCGAGCAGTTCGGCGTCGCCACCCGGCGCACAGAACCGCGCCCGCGCCGTCAGCCGAACCAGATCGCCGCCGAGCGTGACCGCGACGTGACGCAGCACCGCATCCTTGCCCAGCGACGCGTGATGAGAGCTGACATGCAGGGCGTCGTCGGCCCAGTCGGCGATCGACACGACCGTCAGCCGGGCCGCGTCGCCAACCACGAATTCGACGTTGTCGGCGTAGGTTCCGCTGCCCTGCTGGTCGATGACCACCACTGCCTCGGCGAGCTCACCGACCCGCACCTGCAGGTGCCCGTAGGCCGTCGCCCCTTCGCCGGGGCCCGTCACCGCGATCTCGATCGGCTCGCCGACCTGGGTGTCCTTGTCGATGGTGACGATCGTCG
>JAVRPG010000678.1:0-4516 GCA_032162325.1 Mycobacterium sp.
TAGTCGGTGATGATGCCGTCCGCGCCTGCCGCGATCTGAGCCCGCATCGCATCCGGGTCGTTGATCGTCCAGGGGATCACCCTCAGGCCCAACGCGTCCGCCCTCTCGTTGAACACGCGGTCGGCCACCAGCGCAAAGCCGGGATCTTTCGGGGTCATGCCGTACGGCACCGAATAGCCAGGCGACAAGATGCCGGCGCCGACCAGCTGGGCACCGGCGATCGGATCAGGAACAACCGCGGGATCGACGCCGGCCAACCACGGCGAGCCGGGCACCCACGTGGTTTCGTCCCACAATGCCACCAGCGGGATCGACGGCTCGGCCACTCGCACCATCGGCAGAGTGCGCCAGTCGAAGCTTTGAATCTCGACCTTGTCCACCACGCCCGCCGCCCGTACCGCGGCAATGATCACATCCACGAATTCCTGTGGCGCCGCCGAGGTTTCGGGCTTCTCGGCCTCGACCTTCGTCTCTATGTTATACCTGACGTCCGCGTGGTAGGAGTCGGTGAGTGCGAAAACCTCTGGCAGCGTGGCGATCTTGTTGTTCCGGACCACCTCGGCAGCGGGAAAATCTTTGAGCAGCTTGCCACAGTCCAGCGTGTGAATCTGGGCGAGGGTGAGGTCATGAACCAGCTTGCCGACATACGGGTACGGCGGGTCGCCGGCATAGGCCGGCGCAGTGTCGGCACACTTGGTGGGCTCGATCTTCGGGTCGTGCCAGACCAGCGGTTGGGCGTCCTTGGTGATGACGATGTCGAACTCCAGCGTGCTGACACCGAGTTCCAACGATTTGGCGAAAGCCCGTAGGGATTCCTCCGTCGTCTCCCCGCGACCGCCACGGTGCGCCTGGAGGTCGAACCCGGTGGGTTCGGCCGTGGCCTGCGGCGGTCCGCCGAACGCGGCGGCCAATAGGGTTGCCACGACGATGGCGACTTTACGCATGAACGGCCACGTTATCGACGGTGCCCCAGTCACCGCCCGCTCGGTGGGCCATCGAGTGCCACTGGTCATCGGATGTTCATCGAGGGGATGCGCAGCCCAGCCATACCGGGTTGGACATTGCCACCATCGAGGGAAAGCGCGACCGGCGGCGCACCTCGACGCGGGCGAACCGCGCTTCGCCGGCCATGCAGTCCCACCGCAACCTACGCGCGCCGCAGTCGTCGGTCTTCACGCGGCCGACGCAGCCGCCGTCGGTGATGATGGCAAGGCTGCTGTCCGCCGCGCCCGTCACCTCCGCGGTGACGGTCAGGGGCGTGTCGGGGCGCACGGTTAGCGTCTCGCCCGGTCCCGCCGCCGCCCCGTCACCACAGAATGCGTTGAGCGCCAAGGTCACCGCATTCGACTCTGTCACGTAGCAGCGCCCATTCCGGAGACCGTCAATGAGGGCGGGGGTGGACGAGTCGTGCGCGTAGACGACGGTCTGCGGCCGCCCGACCGGTTGACTCGACGCGTGCGAGTCGCTGCCACCCACCGCGGTGATCCGCCTGCCCTGCCGCAGCAACTGCTGCCAGATACGCAACGACAGTTCGTCATCGACGTTCCACAGCCCGTTCCAGACTTCAATCGCGTCCACGTCGCGGTAGCCGAACTCCCATGCGCACCCCGGCAGCGGCACCGACGGATGCGCGGCCACCACCAAGCCGCCGTCCGCGCGCACCCGCGCAGCGTAGGTGGCGAAAACGCCGTCGCGCGGTGCGTATCGCCAGTCGACCCAGCCGCCAGGAGGCAGCGCGATCGCCAGCCAATGCCCGTGGCGGGTGGTGACCTCCTCACCCGCGATGACCTCCAGGCCATCGTCTGTGGTTGCCGCCCAGGCCCGATTGGCGGAGCTGGTGTTGTGATCGGTGGAGACGATGAAATCCAGGCCGGCCGACGTGGCGGCCGCGGCCATCTCGCCGATCCGCCGCCGACCATCGGAATGCACGGTGTGCGTGTGCAAGTCGCCGCGATACCAACCCGGTTGACTGTCGCGGCGGACGGCCCGGGGCAAGTCCGGCGTCGGCCGCAACGACGGCTGCACGCCCCGCGTCAGCGCGATCTGGGCGTGCCAATCCATGCCCAGCGGCTTGAGCACCACCGGCCCGAGCGCCAACGCCCAGCGGCCAGGTTCGATCGGGCCGGCCAGGTAGCCGGGCGTCGCGTTTACCGCCGACAGCATGAAGCCCGCACGGGCCCCGCCCGACCAGCCCCTGAAGCCCTCGGCATTACCGAGTTCGTGGCCTGCGGGACCGAAGATGCCCAGATCCAGCACATTGCGGCCGATGCCGAGCAGCGAGAACTGGTCGTGCGACGTGCTGACGTCGATTCGCCGGGTACCTTCGGGCACGTCGAACGGCACATAGGCCCATTGGTCGATGCCGAAGTTGAATCGTCCACGGAAGGAGAGCTCGACGGGGGTGTCCGACTTCAGGGCCGCCATCACGTCTCCTCGTACGGTTCGGCCACATCATCGACGGCCTGAGCCTAAGCGACGGTTACATCGACGCGAACAGCGGTAGGACGGCTGACGACGATTCGCGAATCGGCGGCGCTGCGGGCGAGAGATCCGCCGTAGCATAGGCAAGATTGTTCTCGTGGCCAGGACCGGATCGCCGCCTCCGTCGGCAGTGTTCAGCAGGTACGTGGCGCTCGGGGACTCGTTCACCGATGGTGTCGTCGACCCACATCCCAACAGCCCCAACGGTTTGCGCGGTTGGGCGGATCACGTCGCAGTCGCGCTTGCGCAGAGCAATCCGGAGCTTCGCTACGCCAACCTCGCGGTGCGTGGCCGCCGAATGGACGAGATTCTCGCGGATCAAGTTCAGACCGCCGTCATGCTCGAACCCGACCTCGTCATCGTCTACGCGGGCATGAACGACCTGCTGCTGGTGCGCAACGACATCGACGCGATGATGGCCAGGTATGCCGACGCCCTCAAGACCTTGCAGCAGACCGGCGCCCATGTACTCGCGTTCACCGCCGGCGACCTCGGCACCGTGCCGCTGTTTCGGCGGCTCCGCGGCCGAGCCGCGGTCTACAATGAGCTGTTGCGTGGCATCGCCGACGACCTCGGCCTGCAGCTCATCGATTTCTGGCGCTTCACCGAGTTCCGCGATCCGCGCTTGTGGGCCGGAGACCGCATCCACCTGTCCTCTCTGGGGCATGAGCGCATGGCCGCGAAAGTTCTTGACACGCTGACCATTTCCCACCACCTCACCACGCGGTCGGCTGCGTTGGTGGACTCATTGCCGCCGGTGCGAAGCTTTTGGGGCAACCTTCGATGGGCGGCGGCGTTTGCGGCGCCCTGGATCGCCAAGCGGCTACGCCGCGTGACTCCTGGAGCGGGCATCGAGCCGAAGTACTCGACCCTGACCAAGGTCGTTTGACGGCCACCGTGATGGATGTGAGCCGCAGAACCCTGATTGTCGGTGGAACGTCGGCGCTCGTCGGCGCGGGCGTCGGGGCAGGGGTCACCGGGCTCGTCACGGCCGACCACGCGGGTCCGACACTGTGGCAGCGCGGTGACCGCAGCGGCGCGCCACGGGTCGGCGGGCTGCATCTGCAATTCGGTGCCGACGCGGCATCCGAGGTGGTGGTGTCCTGGCACACCGCAGCCGCGGTGAACAATCCCCGGGTCATGGTGGGGACGCCCGACGACGGTGTGGGCCGCACGGTTGCCGCGGAGACGGTCACCTATCGCGACGCCGCCTCCCGCACCGAGATCCGTGTGCACCATGGGCGGCTCGCCAATCTGGCCCCTGACACCGACTACGTGTACGCCGCGGTGCACGACGGCGCCAGTCCCGAGGTGGGCACGGTGCGGACGGCGCCACGGGGTCGCGCTCAACTGCGATTCACCAGCTTCGGCGACCAGTCCACCCCGACGCTGGACGCCCTTGTCGCCAGCGCGTTCGGCAGCGACAACCGCGGATCCCCTGCGGCGGGCGACATCACCACCGCGGTCGAACGCGCCGCGCCGCTGTTCAATCTGGTCAACGGCGACCTGTGCTACGCCAATCTGTCCCACGACCGCGTCAGGACGTGGTCAGACTGGTTCGAGAACAATTCCAGGTCCGCGCGTTACCGGCCGTGGATGCCTGCGGCTGGAAACCACGAGAACGAGTTGGGCAACGGCCCGATCGGCTACAGCGCATACCAGGCCTACTTCGGATTGCCGGACTCCGGCTCGGATCCGGAGTTGCGAGGCTTGTGGTACGCGTTCACGGCTGGTTCAGTTCGGGTCATCAGCCTGAACAACGACGACATCTGCTACCAGGACGGCGGTAATTCGTATGTGCGGGGCTACTCGGGGGGCGCTCAAAAGCGCTGGCTCGAAGGCGAACTGGAGCGCACGCGCGCCGACACAAACATCGACTGGGTGGTCGTGTGTATGCACCAGACCGCCGTCTCGACGGGTGACCGCACCAACGGCGCCGACCTCGGCATCAGGGAGGACTGGCTCCCCCTGTTCGACCGGTTTGGCGTAGACCTCGTCGTCTGCGGCCACGAACACCACTACGAACGCAGCCACC
>JAVRPG010000679.1:0-4102 GCA_032162325.1 Mycobacterium sp.
GCGCGGCGGCCGGCTTGGCGCTAGACGAATTCTTCGACCAGTCAATGCCTTCCGAGCCACTCCTCACGTAGCCCGCAGTCGGGTCAGCTGTCTCCCAACAGGAAATATTCACCTGCGGAGGTGCGTCGTTGAACTGGACGTTGCCGGGCGTCTGGCATTGGGTTCCCGGGCCGCTCTGATAGCGATAGCACGTGGGCTGAGCCCCCGTGGAGGAATCGGCGGCGGCGATCGGCGTGGCCGCGATCGTTGTCGCGACGGCGCCCGCAGCCAGCAGCGGCATGAACATCCGATGTCTGACTCGCACTGTGGTACTCCCTTAATGGCTGGCCCTGTCGATATGAGTTCCAGAATCGCGTCCCGGCCAGCGAATGTCGTCACCGCTAGCCCCATCCCAACCCCCCGTCAGCTGGATCGTTGGCTACCCGTCAGCACGCAGGGGCGCCGGCGACGGGCCTGGCGGCGTCCCGCGGCCGGATACGGCAATCTGGAGTTGGGCTGTCGGAATTCCGAACCCTGAGTTGTGTGCGGCATCGGCCCCGGATGGCCCGACTAGGATCGCCTGCGCCCCAGGCCGTTCGAGCCGGTTCGACATCTGCGACTCTGGGAGTGACGGGTCTAGTGGGGCGACCACCAGTCCTGCGCGCGCCGCACCCAGGAGCGCGATCACGAACTCGGCGGTGTTGGCACAGACGAGGCCCACCGCGTCTCCTCGCCGCAGCCCTGTGCTGCCAAGGCGAGCAGCCATGTCCTCAGCCAAAGCCGCGAGAGCACCATAGGACAGCTCTGTCCGATCCGTGCCGAAGACGAGTGCCCGCGCGTCCGGACGATCGCACACGTGCTGATCGAGGATATCGATCAGGCCCGTAATCTCCGGGCGCCGATAACGGGTCGCCTCGCGAACGTTCATGACCACCACCCCTTTCCATGAGAACCGACCCCCGCTTTTTTGACGGTCGCTATCCGTCCAACGTGCTACGGCGTTGTGAGCGATGTCCAATATCGTCTGGCGAACGCCCGATAGGGGGCTTCTATCGACGGACCGCCTGCTTGAAGGACCGGCTAGCGGGAGCTATCACACCACCGCTGGCACGTATGGACACATTCCAGGTGGCGTCGGGCACAAATGGGCGTCAGCTGCAACGTCACGAAGCCGACGGCTGGGGATGCTGTGGTATGGCACTCAGGATTCACCTTTCACGAGCGCGACCTTCGAACACCATGACTTCGGTCGCCGGCGTGGAGACGGTGCAGACAAGCGGTGATCGGGTGGGGCCCGAAGGACCCATGGACGTGACGAGCCGGCGCGACCTGCTGCTCATCGCCTTGACAGTTGCATCGGGAGCGGTCGACGCCATCAGTTATTTCGGGCTGGGAAAGATATTTTCGGCGTTCATGACCGGGAACATCGTGTTCTTGGGATTCGGAATCGCAGAGCTCGAGGGTCCCGACGTGGTTCCCGTCGTTTTCGCGCTGTCCATGTTCGCTGTGGGTTCCTATCTGGGACTACGGATTACGGCTCGGTGGACCCAAGGCCATGGACTGTGGCCACGGAGCGCATCGTTCGTGCTGGTTTTCGTGGCGATCGCGGAAGCCGGCTTCCTCGCCGTGTGGTCAGCAGCGGCCGGACGCCCCTCGCCGAGTATCACCGATGTTCTCATCGCCCTGTTCTCGATCGCGATGGGGCTGCAGACCGCGGCGGTTCGATCGCTCGGCGTGCTCGGTGTGTTCACGACCGCCGCGACCTTCACCCTCGTCGCATTCGCAGGCACCTTCGCGGGATCCCGGTCGAGGTCCGAGATCCCACGCCTCGCCGGCGTGCTCGTCGGGTTGGTCGCCGGCGCTGTGGCGGGAGGCCTGCTCTTTCTCCATGAGCGAAGCTATGCGCCCGTCATGCCGCTCGCGATCACCATCGCGGTGATCCTGCTTGGTTGGCGTCTTGATAGCCGTCGCTTATCGACTGGTCGGTAGCAGGTCTTGAACAAGATGGCGCGCGCCGGGGAGTGTCGAAGATGAAGGCGCACAACCGTAACCGGACCGGAAGGACCGTCACATGACCACCACCTGCAGGGAAGCCGAGCCGGCCGACACGGCCGCTGAGCGCACTGACGGATACCACTTGGTGGTCGACGCGCTCAAGCTCAATGACGTCCGGACGATCTACGGTGTGGTCGGCATACCGATCACCGACGTGGCCCGTGTCGCGCAGGAGTCGGGCATCCGATACATCGGCTTCCGTCACGAAAGTGATGCCGGGCACGCGGCCGCGGCAGCCGGGTTCATGACGAAGAAGCCGGGCATCTGCCTGACGGTGTCCGCGCCGGGATTCCTGAACGGCCTTGTCGCGCTGGCGAATGCCACCACGAATTGCTTTCCGATGGTGCAGATTTCGGGATCCAGTGAAAGGCACATCGTCGACCTCAAACAGGGCGACTACGAGGAACTCGATCAGCTGGCGGCGGCCGAACCATTCGCCAAGGCCGCGTACCGGGTGACCCGCGTAGAGGACATCGGCCGCGGTATTGCGCGCGCGATCCGCACCGCGGTGTCCGGGCGTCCGGGAGGTGTCTACCTCGACATCCCGGCGGCCGTACTCGGAGCGGTCGTCGATACCGCGGTTGGCAGAGCGACGTTGCGCCGTGTTGTCGATCCGGCACCGCGCCAACTGCCCGCACCCGAGGCGGTGGATCGCGCGATTGCCCTGCTGGCCAATGCACAACGGCCGCTGGTCGTGTTGGGCAAGGGCGCCGCGTACTCCCAGGCGGACAAGCAGATCCGGGCGTTCATCGAGGCCACCGGCTTGCCGTTTCTGCCGATGTCGATGGCCAAGGGTCTGCTGCCTGACTACCACCCGCAATCGGTGGCCGCCGCCCGGTCGCTGGCGCTGCGCAGGACCGATGTCGTGATGCTCGTCGGGGCCCGGCTGAACTGGCTGTTGGGTCATGGCAAGGCGCCGCAATGGAACCCCGACGCGAAATTCATTCAGGTCGACATAGAGCCCACCGAGCTGGACAGTAACCAGCCCATCGCTGCGCCGCTCGTCGGCGACATCGGCTCGGTGATGTCCGCACTTCTCGAGCGGACCGGCGCCGGAGAAATCACGGCCTCGGCGTCGTGGCGTCACGAACTCGCCGAACGCTCATCGCAGAACGCCGCCAGGATGTTGCAGCGGCTGAACGCCGATCCCGATCCGATGCAGTTCTACGGTGCGCTTCGGGCCGTACGTGACGTCCTCCGCGAGCATCCCGGCGTCTACGTCGTCAACGAAGGCGCCAACGCACTCGATTTCGCGCGCAACGTGATCGACATGCAGGTGCCTCGGCACCGCCTCGACAGCGGCACCTGGGGTGTGATGGGAATCGGGATGGGCTATTCGATCGCCGCAGCCGTCGAGAGCGGCGCACCCGTCGTCGCCATCGAAGGCGACAGCGCGTTCGGGTTCAGCGGTATGGAGCTGGAGACCATCTGCCGCTACCGATTGCCCATCGTCGTCATCGTGCTCAACAACGGTGGTGTGTACCGCGGTGACGGTCTGAACGCCGCCTCCTCGGACCCGTCGCCCACAACCCTCATGCCGCAGGCCCGCCATGACCGCCTGATCGAGGCGTTCGGTGGGAAGGGCTACCGGGTGACCACGCCGGCCCAGCTCACCATCGCGCTCACCGGCGCGCTGTTGTCCGGCGGCCCGGCAGTCATCGACTGCGTGGTCGATCCCACCGATGGCACGGAAAGCGGCCATCTCACTCGTCTCAACCCGACTGGTGTCGGGAAGTAACAACAACCAAAAAGCTTCTACTAGTACGGAACGCGTCATGAGTGATCTGCCACTGACCGGAATCAAGGTCGTCGACTTCACCGGGGTTCAGGCCGGCCCGGCCTGCATCCTGCTGGGCGACAACAACCAGTTGGAGAAGCTTGTCCAGGTCCGCGCTGATCCGAATCTGGTGGAGCCTCATCCGGCGGAGAAGACGACCCCGTCGAGCAGGGAGGCCGTCGTCTCCCACAAGTCGGCCTGAATTCTGTTACTACGTCCGGGTTCTGGGCAGGGGAGGGGAGCGGCGTCCTTGACCGAGAAATAGCCGCCAGTGGTTTCGGCGAAGGCGGG
>JAVRPG010000680.1:0-3080 GCA_032162325.1 Mycobacterium sp.
CCATCGCCCATGCGCCGCCGTCGGTGCCCATCGGCACCCGCGACATCGACTCGACGCCGCCGGCGAGTACCAGCTCCTCCATGCCGGAGCGGACCTTCTGCGCGGCGACGTTCACCGCTTCCAGCCCGGACGCGCAGAAGCGGTTGAGCTGCACGCCGGCCACGGTGTGTGGCAGGCCGGCGGCGGTCGCGGCGGCCTTGGCGATGTCGCCGCCCTGGTCGCCGATCGGGGTGACGACGCCGAGGACGACGTCGTCGACCTGCGCCGGGTCGAGCTCGGGGAAGCGCCTGCGCAGCTCGCGGATCAGGTCGACCACCAGCGAGATGGGTTTGACCTCGTACAACGAGCCGGACGCCTTGCCTCGCCCGCGCGGGGTCCGGATCGCGTCGTAGATGTACGCCTCTGGGATGCCGCTCATGGTGGCCTTCTCTCCACGGGTGTTGCATCTTTGTTACAGCAGTACTGTCACATGGGTCAAGCGAGAGTGCGGAGGAGCACGCGTGTCCCAGCCCGACCTGCTCACCGTCGACGATCTGTCGGCGCGCAGCGGGGTGAGCGTGCGCACGATCCGGTTCTACGCGGGCCGGGGCCTGCTGCCGCCGCCGACGCTGCGGGGGCGGCTCGGGCTCTACGGCAAGGACCACCTCGCGCGGCTGGAGCTGGTGTCGGAGCTGTCGTCGCTGGGGTTCACGCTGGCGGCGATCGAACGGTTCCTGGAGCGGCTGCCGGCCTCGGTCGGCGCGGAGGAGCTCGCGCTGCAACGGGCGTTGCTTGCGCCGTGGGTGCCCGAGCCGTTGGAGGCGGTCACGCCGGACGAGCTGGCGAAGCGCGCCGGGCGGGCGCTGTCCGACGACGACCTCGCAGCGCTCGAAGCGCTCGGCGTACTGGACCGCGCCGGCGACGACGGCCAGGTCCGGCTGCACGGGTCGGCGTCGCTCGCGGTGGGGTTGGAGAGCCTGGAGATGGGCCTGCCGCCCGACGTACTGCGCCGCTCGCACGAACTGATCGCCAAGCACACCGCGGCGCTGGCCGAGGACCTGATGCGGCTGTTCCAGGACGAGGTGCTGCAGCCCTACCGGGACCGCGGCCATCCGGCGCAGGAGCGGGCCCGGCTGCAGGAGTTGCTCACCCGGCTCAAGCCGATCACCGTCCGCGGCGTGGTCACCGCGTTCGGACGGGCGATCAACCGCACGATCCGCGAACGCCTTGGTTGAGCGGCCGCAGCATTCAGCGAGAGCAAGCTGCGCACGGTCATGTGCGTCGCCGAAGTTGATCGGGGACTGCGGCGCGTGCTGGGCCTGTGAGCGGGTTAGATCACGTGCTACATTTCCCGCTCGATGAGGCGAGCCTTACCTATAGTAGGTCAGCCTCACCACGTAGGAGTGGGCTGCACGCGGAGGCTCGGCATGGTTGCGGTGGTCACCGGTGCGGCAGGTTTCGTCGGCCGGATGCTGGTCCACGAGCTGGTCCGTCGAGGGCCGGTGATCGGTATCGACCGGGCTCCCCAAGCAGCGCTGCTCGACCTGACCGCCGTCACCGCCGACCTGCTCGACGGCGACCCGGCCGTGATGTCCGCGCTCGCCGGCGCCGACGTCGTATTCCACCTCGCCGGTTGCCCGGACGTGCGCGACAGCCGCCCCGACGCCGACCGCTGGCGGCACCGCGACAACGTACTGGCCACCGCGGCGGTGCTGACCGCGGTTCCGCCGCACGTCCCGGTGCTGATCACCTCGTCGTCGTCGGTGTACGGCGGCAGCCGGCGGGGCCGGCCGTGCGCGGAGCACCACCGGCTGCGTCCTCGTGGCGGGTATGCAGCGAGCAAGGCCGCCGCGGAGAGACTGTGCCGGGAACGGCTGCGGGCGGGTGGCTCGGTGACCGTCGTGCGGCCGTTCACGGTCGCCGGCGAGGGTCAACGCCCCGGCATGGCGCTGTCGCGCTGGATCGCCGCCGCCCAGGCAGGCGAGCCGCTGCGCGTGATCGGCTCGCCGCAGCGCACCAGGGACATCACCGACGTCCGGCAGGTGGTCGCCGCGCTGGTTGACCTCGCCGCGGTCGACCCGGGCGGGGTGGTCAACCTCGGTACCGGCGTCGGGCACAGCCTCGGCGAGCTGGTCGACGCGGTGGCCCGCGGCGTCGGCAGCCCGGTCACCACCGTCGTCGAGCCGGCGCACCGGGCCGAGGTCGAGCACACGCTGGCCGACACCACCCGCCTACGGCGGCTCATCGGCTGGGTTCCGCACACCGACCTGGATGACGTCGTCGCGCGTCAGCTGGCGGACGCCGTGGCGCTGTCCTTGCCCCTGGTCGACTCCAGGTAGCGCGCCACCCAACCGTCGACCACCGCGTGCTCGACCCACAGACGCTGGGCCAGCCGGTCCTCGTCGTCGCGGTAGCGCTCGATGCGATCGATGGCGTCGCGGTGCAGCTGCGCCTTGGTGACCGTGAACGTGTCCCGCGGCGACTGTTCGGCGAGCTGACGCGCCTTGGCCACCGCCTGCTCCAGCAGTTGCCCAGCGGGGACTACGTCGTCCACCAGGCCCAGGTCCGCGGCCTTTTGGGGGCCGTAGGTCTGCGCGTCGAACACGAGCCGCCGGGTGACGACATCGCCGACCGCGTGCCGCACCATCTCCAGTGCGCTGCGCGGGAACGGCACCCCCACCTTCAGCTCGGTGAGCCCGAGCTGGCCGCTCTCGTCATCGGTCATCAGCCGGGCGTCGGCGCAGCAGGCGAGCACGTAGCCACCGGCGATGGCATGGCCGTTCACCGCCGCCACCACCGGCAGCGGGCACCTGAACACCGCCTCGTACGCCCTCGCGAGCAGCCCTGGCACCTGCCGCGCGTAGTCCGCACCGCCGTCCAGGTAGCGCTTGAGGTCCAGGCCGGCGGAGAAGACACGCCCGTGGCCGGTGAGCACGACAGAACGGGCGTAGCCAGCAGGCAGCTCGCGGAACTCGAGGGCGATGGCCTCGAGCAGCTCGGTGTCCAGCAGGTTGAGCCCGCCGTGCGACAGCTTCAGCACGGCGACCTTTCCGCGGTCCTCCCGGGTGAGCACGGGTTGATAGAACCCCGAGCGGGAGCCG
>JAVRPG010000681.1:0-4523 GCA_032162325.1 Mycobacterium sp.
CGCAGCTGATCGTCGGTGATGTTGACCGCCGCCCGCGCCGCGAGCTCACCACCGATGTGGGCCTGCACATTGGACACATCCGTGACGTCCCGCCCGGTCACCGGCACCACCACAAAACCGCGCCGCGGCTGCTGAGAGAGCAGGCCTTCGGCGCTCAGGACGAACAACGCCTCACGCACCGGAGTGACACTGACACCGAGTTCGACCGCCAACTGGTCGAGGCGAATGTACTGCCCCGCAGCGTAGGTGCCATCGAAGATCCGCTTGCGAACAAATCGCGCGACGTCCTCGGCGAGCTGTGGCCTGGGAGCGAAATCGGGTGCGCTCACGGTCATATCCGATAGTCGGCGAGCAGTCGCTTGCTGATGATGTTCTTCTGGATCTCGCTGGTGCCCTCGCCGATGAGGAGGAACGGTGCGTCGCGCATCAGCCGCTCGATCTCATACTCCTTGGAGTAGCCGTACCCGCCATGGATCCGGAAGCTCTGCTGGGTCACCTCCGAGCAGAACTCGCTCGCCAGGTACTTGGCCATCCCCGCTGCGACGTCGTTGCGTTCGCCGGAGTCTTTCAACCGCGCCGCGTTGACCATCATCAGATGAGCCGCCTCGACTTTGGTTGCCATCTCCGCCAATTGGAACGCGATCGCCTGGTGATCGGCGATCGGCTTGCCGAAGGTGTGGCGCTGCTGTGCGTAGCGCACCGCCAGCTCGAACGCCCGGATGCCGACCCCACAAGCTCTGGCGGACACGTTGACCCGGCCCACCTCGACACCGTCCATCATCTGGAAGAAGCCCTGGCCCGGTGCCCCGCCAAGGATGTCGTCGGCGCCGGCGACATAGCCGTCGAAGATCAGTTCGGTGGTGTCGATGCCTTTGTAGCCGAGCTTGTCGATCTTGCCGGGGATGGTCAGGCCCGGCACGACTTCCCCAAAACCGGTGGGCTTTTCGACGAGGAATGCCGTCAGATTGCGGTGCGGTTTGTCGGCTCCCTCGTCGGTGCGCACCAACGCGGCCACCAATGTCGAACTTCCGCCGTTGGTGAGCCACATCTTCTGCCCGTCGATGGTGTAGGTCCCATCGGCGTTGCGCTTGGCCCGCGTGCGGATCGCGGCGACGTCGGACCCGAGTTCGGGCTCGGACATAGAAAACGCGCCGCGCGTCTCACCAGGTGCCATCCGCGGCAGGTACTTCTGCTTCTGTGCGTCGGTGCCGTGCTGGCGCAGCATGTACGCGACGATGAAGTGCGTGTTGATCACCCCGGACACGCTCATCCAGCCGCGCGCGAGCTCCTCGACACACAACGCGTAGGTCAACAGGGATTCGCCGATCCCGCCGTACTCCTCCGGGATCATCAGCCCGAACAGGCCCATTTCCTTCATCGCATCGACGATGGCCTGAGGGTAGGTGTCGGTGTGCTCGAGCTCCTGCGCGGTCGGGATGACCTCTTTGTCGACGAATTGTCGTACCGTGGCGATGATTTCGGTCTGAAACTCCGTGAGCCCGAGCGTTTGCGCGAGCCTGGTCACGCGCCGACCCTTTCGAACACGGCGGCCAGGCCCTGCCCGCCGCCGATGCACATGGTTTCCAGCCCATAGCGGACGCGCCGGCGGTGCAGTTCGCGCGCGAGCGTCGCGAGCATCCGGCCGCCGGTCGCACCGACCGGATGTCCGAGCGAGATCCCCGAACCGTGCACGTTCGTCCGCTCGAGGTCGGCCGCGGTGAACTTCCATTCCCGCAGCACTGCGAGCGCCTGGGCGGCGAAGGCCTCGTTGAGCTCGATGAGGTCGATGTCGGACAGCTTCAGGCCCGCCTTGCCGAGCGCCGCCTCGGTTGCCGGCACCGGCCCAATGCCCATGATGTTGGGCGCGACACCGGCCGACGCCCACGAGACCAGCCGGACAAGCGGGGTCAGCCCGAGTTCGCCGGCCTTCTCCGGAGTGGTCACCACGCACATGGAAGCGGCGTCGTTCTGGCCGCTGGAATTCCCCGCGGTAACTGTCGCCTCTGGATCATCGGCCAGCAGAACGGGTTTCAGCTTGCTCAACGATTCGACTGAGGTATCGGCACGTGGGTGCTCGTCGGTGTCGATCAGCTCGTCGCCCTGTCGGGTGCGCACCGCGACCGGAATGATCTCCTCTGCGAGGATCCCGTCTTTTTGCGCGGCTACCGCCCGGTGATGGGAGGTCACCGCGAGTTCGTCCTGTTCCTGGCGCGGGATTGCGTACTGACGACGGAGGTTCTCCGCGGTTTCCAGCATGCCGCCCGGCACCGGGTAGTGGCGTCCGCCCGCGGTGGTGCGGCCGCGCGCGAGGCTGTCGTGGACCTTCACGCCACCGCGCGCTCCACCCCAGCGCATGTCTGTCGAGTAGAACGTGACATTGCTCATGCTCTCGGTGCCGCCCGCGATCACAACGTCGTTGTCCCCGTTGGCAACCTGCAGGCACGCCTGGATGACAGCCTGCAGGCCTGACCCGCAGCGGCGGTCGACCTGCATGCCGGGGACCGTCACCGGCAGCCCTGCGTCCAAGCCCACCACGCGCCCGATCGCGGGTGCCTCGCTGGAGGGATAGCAATGGCCGAGGATGACGTCTTGCACAGCACCGGGCTCGATTCCGGTGCGCTCCAACAGACCCTTCAGCGCGGCGACACCGAGGTCAACGGCGGTCAGCGATTTGAACATGCCGCCGTAGCGGCCGATTGGTGTCCGAACCGGTTCGCAGATAACGGCTTCGCGTGTGCTCATACGTGCCTCCCGCCGGTGACCTCGAGAACGGTCCCGGTCATGTACGACGACAGATCGCTGGCGAGGAACAACGCGACCTTGGCGACCTCGTTCGGCTCACCGGCTCGGCCCATCGGCACCTCTGCCAGCTTCTGGTCCCAAATGTGTTGTGGCATAGCTTCAGTCATCGCAGACCGGATCAGTCCCGGTTGGATCGCGTTGACCCGCACACCGAGGTGGGCAAGTTCCTTGGCCGCGGCCTTCGTCATACCGACGATGCCTGCCTTGGCCGCCGAGTAGTTCGTCTGGCCGACCAGGCCGACCTTGCCCGAGATCGACGACATGTTCACGATCGCGCCCCGCTTGTTCTCGCGCATGATCGCCGCGGCCGCCTTGGTGCCGTTCCAGGTGCCCTTCAAGTGCACGGCAATCACCTGATCGAACTGCTCCTCGGTCATCTTGCGGAGCGTGGCGTCGCGGGTGATGCCCGCGTTGTTGACCATGATGTCCAGGCCGCCGAACCGTTCGACGGCGGCACCCACCAGAGCGTCGACCTCGTCGCCCTTCGTCACATCGCAGCGCACCGCGAGCGCGACGTCCTCGCCGCCGAGTTGCTTGGCCGCCGCCTCCGTCGCTCCGAGGTCCAGATCGCCAAGCACCACGCGCGCGCCCTCGGCGATGAACCGCTCCGCGATGGCGAACCCCAGGCCCTGCGCACCGCCGGTGACAACCGCGGTTTGACCGGTCAGCAATGACACCTGATCACCCCTTTTCGCTGGTCAGGGCCGGATGGGGGCCCTGTCAATCGAACATCATATTTCATATATGATTTCTCGAGCCGTGCGGCCCGACTCGTCGAAGAGGAGCGCGATGACCACCGAAGTCACCGACGACGACTTCCAGGAGATCCTGGCTCAGACGCGTCACTTCGTCCGCACTGCGGTAGTCCCCCGTGAGCAGGAGATTCTGGCCGACGACCGGGTTCCCGACGATCTACGCGAACAGGCCAGGAAGATGGGGCTGTTCGGCTACGCGATCCCGCAGGAGTGGGGCGGCCTCGGACTGAACCTCGCTCAAGACGTCGAGATGGCGATGGAGTTGGGGTACACGTCGCTGGCGCTGCGGTCGATGTTCGGCACGAACAACGGCATCGCCGGACAGGTTCTCGTCGGGTTCGGCACCGACGAGCAGAAGGCGCAGTGGTTGGAGCCGATGGCGTCGGGTCTCGTCGCCTCGTTTGCGCTGACCGAACCGGGCGCGGGATCTAATCCGTCGGGCCTGCGCACGAAAGCCGTTCGCGACGGCGCAGATTGGGTCATCAACGGGCAGAAGCGCTTCATCACCAATGCCCCCGTCGCCGATCTGTTCATCGTCTTCGCCCGTACCCGGCCCGCCGACGAAAACGGCGCAGGCATCGCCGTCTTCCTGGTACCCGCCGACACGTCAGGAGTCGAGGTCGGCGTGAAGGACGCCAAGATGGGCCAGGAAGGCGCGTGGACTGCCGACGTCAGTTTCAGCGATGTCCGCGTCCCGGACGCCGCACTGATCGGCGGCACCGAGGACGTTGGCTACCGCGCCGCGATGATCTCGCTGGCGCGCGGCCGCGTGCACATCGCCGCGCTGGCCGTCGGAATCGCGCAGCGTGCCCTCGACGAATCCATCGCCTACGCCGCCACCGCGACGCAGGGCGGCACCCCGATCGGGAACTTCCAACTCGTACAAGCGATGCTCGCCGATCAGCAGACCGGCGTGCTGGCCGGGCGGGCATTGGTCCGAGACACCGCCCGGCGCTGGGTCAGCGG
>JAVRPG010000682.1:0-3723 GCA_032162325.1 Mycobacterium sp.
TCCGGAGGTCCGGGCGAACACCAGGTCGTGGGTGGCGCGATGCACGCCGGTGTTGAACCGCTTGGCGCCGTTGATGACCCAGCCGTCACCGTCGGGTTCGGCCCGCGTCTCCAGCCAGGTGGCATCCGATCCGTGTTTCGGTTCGGTCAGTCCGAACGCCATCGAACGTTCGCCGGTGATCAGCGCCTCGGTCCACTCGGCCTTCTGTGCGTCGGTGCCGAACCGGTCCATCATGATGACCTGTGGGAAGTTGCCGACGATCGAGGATTCGTCCTGCAGGTCGTTGTGCAGCCCGAGTCCTTTGTGCGCCAAATGTTCCCGGATGACGGCCATATCGAGGTTGGTGCCGTCGCGACCCCCGAATTGCGACGGCAGGCCGTAGCGCAGCCAGCCCGCCTTGTCGGCGCGCTTGCGCATCTCGCCGAGCAGGTCCTCCCACGCCCTCGCCGGGATGCCGCCATTCTCCCAATCCGTGCGTGCGTATTCGCGGCGCTGGTCGAAGTACTGCATGTGTTCGCGTTCCAGCGGTTTGATCTCCTCCTCGATGAACGCGTCCATCACTGCGAGCACTCCCGGAAGATGATCTGGGAGGGTGAAATCCACTGTGTTCTCCTTCGTCGAACTTCCTTTTTCCTCTAGAACCCGTACAGCGTCTTCTTCCAGATCCCCGACAGCGTGGCGATGGCATCCTCGTCGCTGATCTCGACCCCGAGGACGGAGGTACCGACGAAAACCGTAGTGAAGTTCTCGAACAACAGCGCGATGGCCGCCGCGGTGTGCTCGGGTACGAGTTCGCCGCCGTAACCCTGATCCTGGGCGCGCCGCACCGACGCGGCAACGATGTCCATCCCGAACCGCCGGAACTCGTTCTGTACAGCGGCAAACCGCGGCTGGGTGGCGGCCAGTTGGGCGACGGCGACCATGATGCCGATGTTCTGTTTGAACATGTTCCAGTACCCGGTCACAACCGAGGTGAAGAAAACGTTGTCGTCCGGGGAGTCGGGCAGCTGAAGGCTCACATCCGACGGGGTCACGATGTCGCGGAGGAACGACTCGGCCAGCGCGGCCAGCAGGTCCTCCTTGTCGGCGAAGTAGCGGTAGAACACCGCGGGTGACCTGCCTGCGGCGGAAGTGATGTCGGACAGGGTCGTGCCGTGAAACCCGCGTTCGGCGAACAGCTTCCGGGCCGCCTGCTCGATGGCCTCCCGGGTCTGCTGACCTTTTGGCGTGAGCGTCCCCGATGTTGGAGGTGGCACTTCCGCTCAATCCCGGATTCGGTCGCCGGCGCGCAGCAGCGAACTCGGCAGGTCGTGGCCGACGACGTCCTGCGCGACCCGGGCCGCAGCGATCGTCGTCTGCAGATCGACGTCGACGTGAATTCCGCTGTCCCGCAACAGGTAGACGAGATCCTCGGCGGCGATGTTCCCGCTTGCACCGGGCGCAAACGGGCAGCCGCCCAGGCCGCCGACCGAGGCGTCGAGTCGGGTGATGCCCGAGCTCACCGCGGCGTACGCGCTGGCCAGCCCTGTCCCTCGGGTGTTGTGGAAGTGCGCACCGAGCGGGATATCGCCTATCAGCGGGCGAATCTTCGCGATCAGGTCGGTGACCCGTCGCGGGGTGGTGGTACCGATGGTGTCGGCGATCGCGAGCCGGTCGACATCTGCGGCGGTTGCCACGGTGATGACGTCGACGACCCGCTGATGAGGCGTCGGTCCGTCGAACGGGCAGTCCCACGCGGTGGCGACGATGACCTCGACAGAGACGCCGCTGTCGTGGGCGATCGCGACGATCTCCGGGATCTGCGCGGTCGCCTCGGCCGTCGAACGCCCGACGTTGGCGTGGCTGTGCCCGTCGGCGGCCGACACGACGTACTCGATCGAATGCAGGCCGGCTGCAATCGCCCGCTTGGCGCCGTTGGTGCTGGCGACCAGCGCGGAGAACTCGATGTCGGGAAAGTTGTGCAACTCAGCGGCGAGGTCGGCGGCGTCGGCGAGCGCGGGCACCTTCGAAGGGGAGACGAAGGCCGTCGCCTCCATTTCCCGCACACCGGTGGCGGCCACGGCGGCGAGGAGTTCGAGCTTGGCGGACAACGGGATTGGGTCCTCGATCTGTAGCCCGTCGCGCAGCGAGACGTCCCGAATGTCCACATGTGTCGGTACTTCGGTCATAGCACGCCCTCCGCCCTTAACGCATCGAGCTCGGCGTCGCTGCGGCCGAGCAGCTTGCGGTATATCTCGTCGTTGTGTTGGCCCGGTCGGGCCGGACCGGCATTGCGGATGGTCCCCGGCGTCTCCGAGAGCACCGGCACCACACCGGGGCCCTTGACGTTCCGCCCGATGCGTTCGTCCCAGTGATCGGCGATCATCCCTCGCGACTGCAGCTGTGGGTCGGCCACCACCTCGGCGACGGTATTGATCGGTCCGCTGATCACCCCGGCATCGGACAGCGTGGCGATGATGTCGGCGGGTTGCCGTTCGGCGGCCCATGCGCCGATGATCTTGTCGAGCTCGTCCTGATTACGGCCCCGGGCAACGTGATTGGCGAACCGGTCGTCGGCCGCGAGTTCCGGCTGGCCCATCGCGGCGCACAGCCTGCGGAACACCGTGTCCTGATTGCCGGCGATCACCACCCAGCTGCCGTCGGCGGTCGGATAGATGTTCGACGGGGCAATGCCCTCCAGGCGGGTGCCCGACGGGCCACGCACCACGCCGCCGACGTCGTAGTCGGGGATCGTGGATTCTTGGACGGCCAAACAGGATTCGGTGAGCGCGGCGTCGACCACCTGCCCATCCCCGGTGACGGTGCGCCGGTACAGCGCGGCCAGCGCGCCCTGCGCGGCGAACATTCCGGCAAGGCTGTCGCCGAGCGACAACGCGAGTCGCGGGGGAGGGCCGCCGGGGAACCCGTTCATGTGCCTCAGCCCGCTCGCCGCCTCGGCGACCGAGGCGTATCCGGCCTTGTGCGCCTCGGGTCCGGTCTGGCCGTAACCGGAGACGCGAACCAAGATGATTCCGCGATTGCGTTCGCGGAGCACGTCGTAACCGAGGTCCCACTTCTCCAGCGTGCCGGGCCGGAAGTTCTCCACGATGATGTCGGACTTCTCCACCAGGTCGAGAAACAGCGCCCGGCCCGCGTCATCGCGCAGATTGAGTGTCACGGCTTTCTTGTTGCGCGCGTGCACCGTCCAGAAGAAGTGATGGCCCTCGAGCTCGGCCTGCCCCCATGTGCGCAACGGATCCGGCGCCCCTGGCGGCTCGATCTTGATGACTTCGGCGCCCATGTCACCGAGCAACCGGCCTGCGAACGGCCCGGAGATCAGGGTGCCGACCTCGATCACGCGGATGCCGTCGAGCGGGCCGGTGGGTGTCATAGCGAGAACCCGTGCCTGTGTAGCCAGTCCGTGCAGATACCCACGGCCTGGCGCAGGGTGCCGCGCTGATCCGGCCCGGAGTAGTAGTGGTTGGCGTCGGGGATTTCGTGCATCTCTTTATCAGGATGCCCGACCGAGTCGAACAGCCGCCGGGTGTGGCTGGGCGTGCAGGCGTCGTCAGCGAGGTTGCCGATCACCAGGGCGGGCACCGCAATGTCGGGTCCGCACTGCACAGCGTCCCTGTTGGCGTCGTCGTAGCTCCACTGGGACAGCCAACTGCGCAGGGTGCAGAACCGGGCGAGCCCGACCGGGCTGTTGTTCACCACCTGAGGATCACCCAGATAGCAGGTTCC